>JBGAVB010000044.1:0-11562 GCA_044228345.1 Anaerolineae bacterium
GATCGGCCTTGGCATCTATCGGAAGCGAGCAGGCTGAGCCGCAGCAGAATCAGGCTGTTATTGCAGAAACAGCAGCGCAGCGCCGGTCAAGGCCACCAGGGTGCCAACGACCGCGCGGCGGGTGATCTGTTCGTGGAAAACCCAGTGCATCAGCGGAATGAGCAGCACGGGCGGCAGCGCCAACAGCGTGGAGGCGACGCCGAGGGGCGCGTTTTGGACGGCGATCATCGAACCCCAGATGCCGAGGAAGGGACCGGTGAAAGCGCCGCCCAGGATGAAGCGGAAGGCGGTGTGGTCACGTAGGGCCGTCAGTGTGGCGCGCACCTGGCCTTGCGCCAACGTCACCAGCCCGATCGTCGCCAGGGCCACGGAAATGCGCATGAGAGTCGCGGAGATCGTGGAAAAGCCGCCAGCCATGCCCTGTTTCGCGAGGAGCAGGCCCAACGCCTGGCCCAGCGCCGCGCCGACGCCCAAGAGCACGCCGTTGAGGTAGGCGCGGTGGTCATGATCGCCAACAAACACGGCCACACCGGCGCTGGTCTGTGTGCGCGGTGCGGTCGTTACCCAGGCGACGCCAGCGAGGGCCACGAGCATGGCAAAAATCTCCAGGCGGGTCAGCGCTTCACCAAGCCACAGCCAGGCCAGGAGCGAAGAGAGGATGGGGGACAAGACCATCAACAGCATGGCGCGCCGCGGGCCAATCAGCACGTAGGACTGAAAAAGGCAGGCATCGCCCAGCACCAGGCCGATGATACCGGAGAGGCCTAGCCAAAACCAGCGCGCTGGCGCCACGGACTGCGGCCACAACGCGCCCGTCAGCAGCAGGTGCGCCAGCGCCAGAAAAACGGCGGCCAGAGCCAGGCGCGTGCGATTGACCACCGGAGACCCCACGCGCCGCCCCGCCAGGGTGAACTGCAGCGACGTGAACGACCAGGCGACGGACGTAAAGAGCGCGGCCAATTCACCCATGTGCGATCACGCGCCTGACCCTCTTGTGCACGATCACACGCCTGAACCTCTTGTGCACGATCACGCGCCAGACCCTGCCAGGAACGCGTCCACCACGGCGCGCGTCGGCAGCGCGGGAATGGCGCCGCGCTCCTGCGTGGTCAAAGCGCCGACTGCGTTACCCAAACGCAAGGCGCGGCGCACATCGTCCTCATTCCAGGCCAGGTCGCATGCGAGCAGACCGCTCAACAGGCCTGCCACGAACCCGTCGCCGGCGCCCGTGGTGTCCACCGGCTTGGCTTTGAACCCTGGCACGTGCCCAGCGGCCGTTGGCGTGAAGTAGGAACTGCCGCCGGGGCCTTGCGTCACCACCAGCAGGCGTAGCGCGTCGTGCCAGAGGCGCCGCGCGCCCTCGGCCAGGACTTCGGCGGGCTCAGTCGAGTCGTCGGTCGCGCCGCTGAGAAAAGCCAGCTCTTCTTCGCTGACCTTGATGACCTGCCCATACTGCCAGCCCACCAACATGCCCGCACGCGCCGCCTCCGGCGAAGGCCACAGCGGCAGGCGCAGATTAGGATCGTACGAGATGAGTGCGCCGCCCGCCTGCGCCGCGGCGACGGCCGCCAGCGTGGCGCTGCGGCTCGGTTCCCCAATCAGAGAAATGGAGCCAAAGTGGAAGACGCGCGTTTGCCCGGCGTAGGCCGTGTCCACATCCTCAGGCCGCCAGAGCATGTCTGCGCTGGGATGACGGTAGAACATGAAGTCGCGTTCGCCGTCCGCGCGCAGCGAAACGAAAGCCAGCGCGGTACGCGCCTCGCGACTGAAGCGCAGCCCGGCCGTGTCCACGCCGTCCGCGCGCAAGGTGTCAGCCAGGAGGCGACCAAACTCATCATCGCCCACCTGCCCCATGAAGCCGACGCGCTGGCCGAGCCGCGCTGCGCCGACAGCCACATTGCCCGGTGCGCCGCCCGGCGCCTTCTTGAATGCCGGCGCTTCTGCCAGCGTGACGCCAGACACGGTCGGCACAAAATCAATCAACAGTTCACCGCAAGAAATCAGGTCGAACATCGGATGTTTCTCTCATTCTGCCGCTAACCACACGAATCGCAACGGCCCCAGTTCCAGATCGCCGCTGAGGGTGATCCGCTCGTCAGTCACCAGGTCGTGAAAATGATAGGCCAGGCCCTGGATGCGCACAACGCTGTGCGCCACGGTCTGTTTGCCCTCGCTAAAATTGGCGAAGAGGAGCAAGCGCTGCCCGCCGTGCTGACGCACGTAGCCGAGCACATGGCCGTTGCCCGTGTCGAAGATCGTCGTTTCCCCCGCGCCCAGGGCCGGGGAGGCGCGCCGCAGCGCGATCAGGCGCAGCAGGCGGGTGAAAAGTCGCCCGACCAGCGTCGTCGGATCATGGCGGCTTTCCATCTCAGCCTGGTTGGCGAACGGCCGGTGCACCCAGCGGCTGTCGCCCGCTTTGGCCGGGTCACGTACGTAACCATAATCGTTCAACATGCCGATCTCGTCGCCCAGGTAGAGGAGCGGAACGCCCCCCATCGAAAGGATGATGCTGTGCAGCAGCAGAATGCGCCGCAGCGCCAGCTCGATCTGGGGCGGATCGTTGTCGAACAAGGCCCTTTCCAGGCCGGCCAGGGACGCCGCCGTGCCGGAGATGCGGCAATCGCCGGTCTTGGGGTTTTCCTGGAAGGGCAAGCCGGCCGCAACGCTGCCGGTGAAGCGGCCGGTGTAGAAGGCATTGAGAAAGCGGCGGTGATCGAAGCCGTGAATGTTGACCCGCGCCGCGTCGCCGTCATCGAACGTCCAGCCGATGTCATCGTGACAGCGGATATAGTTGACCCAGGCGCACGCCGGATTGATGCGAAAACGGTCGCGCAACGAGCCTTGCAGCAGCTTGACCTCACGCGTCGCCAGCGACTCCCACAGCAGCGCCATCAGCAGCGGGTTGTACGAAAGCTGACATTCGCCCGGCCCGATGTATTTCACCACGTCATCGGGGTGGACGATGGCCTCGGACTTGAAGAGCAGCGCAGGCGCGGCCATGCGCGCCAGGGCATTGTACGCTTGAATGAGCAGATGGGCCTGCGGCAGATTCTCACAGCTCGTGCCCAACTGCTTCCAGACAAACGCCACCGCGTCCAGGCGCAGCACTTCGATGCCCGCATTGGCCAGGAACAGCATTTCGCCCGCCATCGCGCGGAAAACTGACGGGTTACTGTAGTTCAAGTCCCACTGGAAGCTGTTGAACGTGGCCCACACCCAGCGCTTCATGTCGGGCCGATAGGTGAAACTGCCAGGGCGCACATCGGGGAAAATCTCGCGCAGGTTCTTGTCGTAGGCGTCGGGCATGGTGCGATCGGGGAACACGTAGTAGAACTCTTCATAATCAGGATCGCCGGCTTGCGCCTTGCGCGCCCATGCGTGCTCATCCGAGGTATGGTTGAAGACAAAATCGAGCACCAGGCTGATGCCGTTGGCGCGCAGCTCGGTCGCCAGGGTCGAGAGCTGCGGCATCGTGCCCAGGCTGGGATTGACGTCGCGATAGCTGCTGACCGCGTAACCGCCGTCGTTGTTGCCGGCCGGGCTGGCGAAGAGCGGCATCAGGTGCAGATAGGTCAGGCCCAGTTCCTTGAAGTAAGGGATCTGGGCGCGTACGCCTTCCAGGTTGCCGGCAAAGAGGTCCACGTAACAGACGCCGCCCAACATGCGCTCGGACTTGAACCAGTGTGGATCGGCCTCGCGCGCCGCGTCCAGGCTGCGCAGAGCCGTCGGGCGGTCGAACCAGCTCAGGGCCACGGCGACCAGCAGTTCCTCCAGGTGATAGAAGAAATCGTAGCGCGCTGCGTAAAGGCCGTGATAGGTCTCGAACAAGTGGGGGAAATTGGCATCCAAACGGCGGCTGAAGTCCTGCCAACCGTCGGGATCAGCCGCGGCCTGGGCGGCCAGACGCGCCTGCACGCGCGGGCGCAGTCGCTCCAGGGTCAATTGGGTCTGCTGCTGTAACCAGGGTGTATCGCTCATGTATTTAACCTAACCAGAGGTACTCATAAGGGGCTAAGTTCAACGTCAGGCTGCCGTCCTCGCTCATGGTCACGCGGCGTCCGCTCAGCATGTCCCGCAGGCTCGACGCCACCGTTCGCATTTCGATGGTCACGGCTTGGGGAGCCGCCGACAGGTTTTGTATGATGAACAAGCGTTCGTCCACGGTCGCACGGGTATAGGCAGCTACGGCCGGCGTCCCGCACTCCAACCAGGTGAGATCGCCGCGACCGAATGCGGGATGCCGCTTGCGCACAGCAATCAGCCGGCGCATGGTGTGCAGCAGGGAACCGGGATCGGCCTCCTGCGCGGCCACATTGACGCGGCGATAGCTGTAGGTTCGATCCCCCTGCACCTCATCAATCACCGGGTCCTGCAAGCGGTCAGGGGAGGCGCTGGAAAAACCGGCGTTGACCGCGTCCGACCACTGCATGGGCGTGCGCACGCCGTCTCGATCCTCAAGCCAGATGTTGTCGCCCATGCCGATCTCGTCGCCGTAGTAGATGACGGGCGAGCCGGGCAGCGTCAGGAGGAGCGAATTTGCCACTTCGATGCGGCGGCGATCATTGCCCAGCAGGGGCGCCAGCCGGCGTCGAATGCCGAGGTTCAGACGCATGCGCGGCTCCGGCGCGTAGAAGTTCCACATGAACTCGCGTTCTGCAGGCGTGACCATTTCCAACGTCAGCTCATCATGGCAGCGCAGGAACGTGGCCCACTGGCAGATGTCCGGCAAGGGCGGGGTGCGGGCCAGGATTTGCTGGATCGGCGTGCGCTCGCCGCGCGCCAACGCCATGAAGATGCGCGGCATGACCGGGAAATGGAAGTTCATGTGAAACTCATCGCCGTCGCCGAAGTAGGGGCGCACATCTTCCGGCCACTGGTTGGCCTCGGAGAGCAGCATGGTCCCTGGCGCGTACGCGTCCACAAATTGGCGCAGGCGCTTGAGAAAGGCGTGCGTTTCCGGCAGATTCTCGCTGCTGGTGCCTTCACGCTCGAACAGGTAGGGCGTGGCGTCGACGCGGAAGGCGTCCACGCCCAGGTCAAGCCAAAACTGGACCGCGCGCAGCATCGCGCGCTGCACGGCCGGGTTGTCGTAGTTCAAATCAGGCTGGTGATGGAAGAAGCGGTGCCAGAAAAACTGGCCGCGCACAGGATCGAATGTCCAGTTGGATGGCTCGCTGTCGAGAAAGATGATGCGCGTCGAGCGGTAGCGGTCGTCGGTGTCGCTCCAGACGTACCAATCACGGTAGGCGGCGTGATCGGGATGTGAAGGATCGCGTGACGCCTGAAACCACGCGTGCTGATCGGAGGTGTGGTTGGGAACCAGTTCCACCACCACGCGCAGGCCGCGACGATGCGCCTCGGCCACCAGGCGCCGAAAATCGTCCATCGTGCCGTAATCGGGATGGATGGCAGTGTAATCAGCCACATCATAGCCATCATCGCGCAAGGGCGACGGAAAGATCGGCAGCATCCAGAGAGCATCCACGCCCAGGGCTTGCAGGTAGTCGAGCCGGGCGGTCAAACCCGCCAGGTCGCCAATGCCATCGCCATTGCCATCGGCAAACGCGCGCACGAACACTTCATAGAAGACAGCATCCTTGTACCAATCGTTCTGCATGGAACCTTCTTTGCGTGAGGATGACGAGAAGTTGCCAGCCTGGCAGGCAAGCTGGCAACTTTCGTTCGCTTAGCCCTTCACCGAGCCGGCCAAGAGACCGCGCACGAAGAAGCGCTGCAGGCTGAAGAAAACGACCAACGGCAGGATCATGGAGACGAAGGCTCCGGCCGTGAGCAGATGCCAGTCGTTGCCGCGTGAGCCGACCATCTCGGCGATGCGCATGGTCAGGACTTGTACATCGGCCTTGGCGCCGATGAAGATGAGGGCGATCAGGTAATCGTTCCAAACCCACAGGAACTGGAAAATGGAAAAAGAAGCCAGCGCGGGCACCGAGAGCGGTAGAATCAACCGTAGGAAGATGGTGAAATGCGAGGCGCCATCAATAAAGGCTGATTCCAGGATGTCGCGCGGCAGGGTGCTGATGTAGTTGTAGAGCAGGTAGGTTGCCAGGGGCAAGCCAAACCCTGTATGGGCCAGCCAGACGCCGAGGAACGTGCCGTTGAGCTGCAGCTTCACATAGTCGCTCAGGATTGGCACCAGGGCAATCTGCAATGGCACGACCAGCAAAGCCACCACCATGACGAAGAACGCCTTGCGCCCGGGGAAGCTCATCCAGGCGAAGCCATAGGCCGCAAACGCCGCGATGAGGATGGGGATGACCGTGGCCGGAATGGTGACGATCAGGCTGTTGAGAAACGCGCCGACGAAGTTATCGCCCTGCTCCGTGGTGACGGTGCCATCCGCTTGCTTGATCTGGAATTGCTTGCCCGCCAGCACCTGGCCGTAGTTATCGAGCGTGAACTTGAGGCCAGACGCCCAGCGTCGTTCCTGCACCTGGATCGTGCCCAGGCGTTTGTTGCCGATCCAGATCAGCTGCGTCTTGCCGTCTGGGGCGACGATGCCGGCGCGGAATTGATCGAATGTGCCGGTCACGCCGCGGATCGTCATCGTCGCCGCGTTCGGATCCACGTCAGCCGGTACGGCAAAGGTTTCGGTCTGCACCCATTCCCGATGCGGGAAGACGTTCCACCAGCCGGAGCTTTGGATGTCAGCGCGCGTGCGGAAGGAGGAAACCAACAACCCAATCGTGGGAATGGTCCACAGCAGGATCAACAGGACCAAGCCGCCGTTGACCAGGATGTCCTGGGTCAGTTGTTGGCGCTTGGCGCTCGTGGTCTTGGCAGCCATCAGAACACCTCCTGCTGGTTGAACTGGCGCAAGTTGTAGATCATCACCGGGATAACGGCGATGAGCAAGACAATGGCAATGGCCGAGCCGTAGCCCGAATTTTGGGCGGTAAAGTATTCGCGATAGAACTGCGTGGCAATCACCTGCGTGCCAAACTGGCCGCCCGTCATCACCTGCACGACATCAAAGATCTTGAGCGTGAAGATGACAATCGTGGTGGTGACCGAGATAATCGTGGCGGAGATGTAGGGGATCATGACCCTGAAGAAGACCTGGATTTCGGTCGCGCCGTCCACACGCGCCGCTTCCATGATCTCCGCGGGAATGCCCTTAATGGCGGCTGAGAAGAGCACCATGGCGTAGCCGGTCTGCAGCCAGATGACAATCAAGATCAGAAAGAGATTGTTCCACGGCTGGATGGAGGACTCGGCCGTCCAGGCAATCGCTTTGCCGCCCAGTCCCGTCCACACGGCATTGAGGAGACCGATGTTCGGGCTGACGTTGTACAGCATGTTGAAAATGACGCCCGCGCCCACCATCGAGATCGCCATAGGCAGGAAAATCAGCGACTTGGCGAAGCTCTCAAAGCGGCTGCGGTCGGCCAGGACCGCAATCAAGAGGCCAAACACCACGCAGAAGGTAGAGCCGATGACGATCCACATCAGGTTGTTGCGAAAGGCGGTGAACATATCGCGGTTGGTAAACACCGCCAGGTAGTTGCTCAGCCCCACAAAGGCTTTGCCATCACGGTCGAACAGGCTGATCCAGAAGGTGCGAACACTGGGCAAAGCCAGGTACCAGATCAGGATGGCCACGGCGGGGCCGATGAAGACGAACGGTAGAATACGATCGCGCCAGAGGCCGCCCAACCGTTCCACAAACCAGTTGGCAACCAGGTAGAGCAGGGCGACACCGCCTACGCCCCAGACAATGGCCACAATGGCGATGATCCCTTTGGGCGCATTGCTGGCGCGCAAGAACTGAAACCCGGCATAGAGGACCAGGAAGGTGAGCACCGGCACAAAGAGTGAAATCAACACCCGCACAACGAATGTGAGGATCTGTTCCAAAGAGCTTTTGGGCTGCGCTCGCTCTGAGATTTGCTGCATAGGTCACTCTCCTTGGCGTGAACGACAGGAGGGCGGTCATGACGGCCGCCTTCCTGCCGTGGTTTGAGTCTTCAGGGCGCAGGGCCGGAGCAGAAGTCCTGCGCCCAAAACCAAGCGCGACTTACTTCGGCCAGGAGGCGTCAATTTCCTTCAGAACCGTGTCCAGGTCCTTGGCGCCAGAGAAGTAGTCCGTGAAGCCCTTCCACTCCGAGCCGGAGCCGACTGCGCCGGGCATCAGGTCGGAAGCGTCGAAGCGCACAGAGGTGGCTTCGCTCGCCAGCTTGGCAACCTCGCGCGTGACGACGTCGCCGTACCAGTCGAGCTGCGCGTCCTTGTGCGGCGACAAGGCGCCGCCGGAGGCCATCCAGCCCTTGACGCCTTCCGCAGTCGAGAACAACTGCATGACGGCGCGCACTTCAGGCCGATCGTGGAACAGACTGAAGATGTCGCCGCCGACCAGGAACGGCTTGCCATACGCTGGGTCAACGGGCGGGAAGTAGAAGACGCCGTAGTCAACGCCAGCCACCACTTCCTTCGGGAAGAAGGAGGTGATGAAGTTGCCCTGCTTGTGCAGCCAGCACTTGGGCGGGTTCTCGAACATCGGCGCCGGGGCGTCACCAAAGAAGGTGGTCACGATCTTGGCCTTGCCGCCGTAGACCATCTTGTCGTCGTTCCAGATGGTGGCGAAGGTCTCGATGGCCTTCTTCACCTCAGGCGAACTGAACTTGAGCTCACCCTTGACCCACTTGTCGTAGTTTTCCAGGGAGGTGGTGCGCAGCATCATCTCCTCAGTCCAGTCGGTGGCCGGCCAACCGGTGGCCGCGCCGGATTGGATACCGACGCACCACGGCGTGTCGCCGTCGCTCACGATCTGATTCTGCAGGGCTTCCAGCTCGGCCCAGGTGGTCGGGACCTTGTAGCCGGCGGCGTCGAACGCCTTCTTCGGATACCAGACCAACGACTTGCCGTTGAAACGCTGCCAGATGCCGTACTGGTCCGGTTTGCCATCAGCGCCAGGAACCGTCGCCATGTCGAGCCAGGACTGCAGGTAGTTTTCCTTCAGCCACGCTTCTGGGATGACCTTGGTGATCGGAACAATCTTGCCCTGCCGGGCGAAGGTCGTCATCAAACCCGGCTGCGGGAAGTCAACCACGTCTGGTGCGTCGCCAGCTTGTACGCGCACCGTGATCGAGGCCTCAAACTCCTTCGAGCCAGAGTATTCGATGGCGATGCCAGTCTTGTCCGTGAATTCCTTCATCGAGTTGTTGAACTTCACGGCATCTTCATCGGTGAACGGGCCGGTCATGGTCACCTTGGTGCCCTTGTACTTGCCGGCATACGCGTCCGCCAACTCAGTCAGGCCCTTCGAACGGGCGCCTGCTTCACTACCGCCGACCGACATGCCGGCTGCGTCCGGGGCTTTGGTTGCTTCTGGAGCCATGGTGGCTTCTGGAGCCTTCGTTGCTTCTGGGGCCTTCGTCGCTTCTGGGGCCTTGGTGGCCGCGGGAGCCACAGTCGGCGCGGCGGCCTGACCACAAGCGCCCAGCAGCATCGCCACAATGACCAACAGCGTGAGCAAATTCCAACGTCGCATGTTTCTCTCTCCTTATCGTGATCTGAAAAATCGCTTCATCACCCGGTTGTCAGGCTTCAGTGCAGAGAACGCAGAAGAAGCTGGGTTTCTTGCGGCTGAATCCTGCCGGTCGGCGGGCGTACGGTCAGGCAGACCGCGTCCGTCGCCATCGTCAAGCAAGCACGAAATGAGAAAGCCTGGCCGATTCCTCCTTTGTCTATCGCTCAAGCCGTCTCGCGCTTCACAAGCGTAAGCGGTAAGGTGATATTCTGAATGGGGCGCGTGGGATTCTCGAGCCGCGCCAGCAGCAGCTCAACGGCGATGCGGCCTGACTCTTCCAGGGGCTGGCGCACAGTGGTCAGGCCGATGTAGTCGGCCATGTCGAGGTCATCAAAACCGACAATCGCCACATCATGGGGCACCTGCAAAGCGCACTCCCGTGCAGCCTTGAGAACACCCAGGGCCTGCGTGTCGCTGGCCGCAAAGATGGCATCGGGCGGCGCAGGCAAGGCAAACAGGCGCAGCGCCTGGCGATAGGCTGCATCCAGGCCATGCGGCGCCAATGCCACATACGCGGCGGGCAGATCCCGGCCTGCCTCCAGCAGCGCCTGACGAAAGCCGGTCAGGCGGCGGTCGCTGGTATGAATGGCGTAATCGGGCAGATCGGAATCACCCACGAAGCCCAGGCGACGGCGCCCCAGGCCCAGGAAATAGTCTGCCACGAGCCGTCCTCCGGCCACGTCATCAATCGTAATGCTGCTAAACATGGGGTGAGATGACTCGATCAAGATAACGTCCATCTCATGAAAGGCCAAACGCTGCATCAAGCGTTCCGCCACTGCTTCGGCAAAGGGCAGCGCCATGACAATGATGCCATCCAGGCGGCGGGTCAAGGGGAGGCTGGCAAGATAGGCGTCGCGATGAACTGAAGAATCCACGTTGTAGATAACCAATTCATTAGTGATACTAGACAGGGTGGTGGCAACCCCGCGCAGGCGTTGCACAAAAGAGGGATAGGTGAAAAAAGGGGCCAGCACGCCAATGCGCTGCGTACTGCGGCGTGCGCGTGCAGCCGCTTCAGCCTTCGGCACAAAACCCAACGTGTCAATGGCCGTGATCACCCGCGCGCGCGTGGCAGGGTTGACCTGCTCAGGCGAGTTGAGTACACGCGAAACGGACGCAATGCTGACGCCTGCCATTTGGGCGACATCGTAGATGGTCACACTGGGCACGATAGCCACCACCTCGTTGTGAGACGACCACTGATTGTCCTTACATGAAAGCACTTTCAGTATAGCAGCAAAGGCGCATCTTGTCAAGTAATTTGAGGAATTTTCAGATTAGCAGAAACCCGGCTTCTGTCAGAAACCGGGTCTCTTCTGATTAACCGACCGCCAGCTGGTGGCGGCGGCGGAGGAGCGCCAGCCCGGCAAGCATCAGCCGCGCGCCAAGCAGCAGCAAGATGGCATCGAACGCAAGGCTGACATCGCCGGTGACGGGCAGGGTGAGGGTCAACACGAAGGTGCGGCTGTTGAATGGCTGCAGCGGTCGCGCGTTCGCGTTGTAGATGGTCGTGACCTTGGCAATTTGCGCGTCCGACAGCGCCACCGGTGTGTTCATGACCAGCCATTGCACGCCTTCTGCGCACGGCGGGGTCGTCAGCGAGCCGTTGTAGCGCCAGGAGGTGCGCGTGGCCGGCAGCAGTTGATTGGCATCCACCGATGCCCCGCGGACCGCCTGCGGTTCGCCTGCAGCGGCTGGCAGGTTGTTCAGCACCGCAGCATAGCCCGGATTCTCAGCACCCCCCTTCAGCAGCACGCCCACCACCGCCAGGCCGCCTTTGGCGTTCTTATGCACCAGGTGCATTTCAATCGGTAATTTACATTACAAACACCCTGGTCCACGACCATGCCGTCAAGACCCGCACTCCCCACTTGTTCGGGTATACAAACTCCTGGGCAAGTTCAGGAGTCCGGAGCAAGAATCGCCGTTTTGACAGAACCCTGTTCCCGTGTTACCGTTGATTCATGCCAACGACGGCGCGCCAGTTTTCTGGACATGCTCGCCCAGTTGAT
>JBGAVB010000450.1:0-2361 GCA_044228345.1 Anaerolineae bacterium
GCCGATATCGGCCAGGAAGAGCCGCCCCTCGCCGCGTGCCAGGAAACGCGCGCGCGCCCGTCGCGCCTCCTGCCCGGCCAGCACCCAGGCCCATTCGCCAGCCTGGCAGAGGCGGTCCAGGTCCGCCGCGTCAAAATCGGTGACACGCGCGGGCAGGATATCGCGCGTCCAGGCCACGGCCGGCGCTTCGCATCCCTGCAGCTGCTGCATGATCGTGCGCAGGCCGGCCGCGCCAGCCAGCCGCGCCGCGGGATGAACGTGCTGCCAGCGCAGGAGAAAGTCGCTGTACGCGGCCAGCGGCACGGGCTGCACTTCGTGGCGCAGCAGGGTCAATGTGCGCCGGTGCATCGAGGCCAGGTTGCGGCGGTCCAGCACCTGCAAGTCTCCAGATCCGCCCTCTTCAGCGTCTGCTGCGCGAAAATTCGCCTGCACGACATCGCGGCTGGCGATCAGGCGCGCCAGCTCGTCCTCCAGCCAGACCGCGTCGAAGGCGTAGCGGGCCAGGATATCGGCGCGGCTGACGGGGCCGCTGTGACGCAGAAAGCGGCGCAAGATGGTAGGCGCGCCAGGGAAGTCAGCAGCCTTCTCTTCGGCGCTCTCTGACGGCGCGGTTTGGTATTCAGCCGCCAGTTCCTGCGGAATCCAGCGCGGCTCTGATCCGTGCGCGGTGGGCATATTGATCTCAACGATGCGGCCCTGGCCGGCCAACTGCGTCAGCCAGGCCGCTGCATCCCCCGTGGCGCGGGCCAACGCCTCGGCCGTGGTCAAGTCTCCCACCTCGTGCAGGTAGACCGCCAGTTCTTCGGCCGTGCGCGCCTGAAAGCCGGGCGCGGTGTGCTGCGCCTGCGCCGTGACTGCGCTCATCGCTTCGGGCTTGAGGAGGCGCGCCAGCTCGCCGCTTTGCAGGAGGTCGTCCAGCAGGTCGCTGCGCCAGGCCAACGCCTGTAACTGGCGCTCGGCCTTGGGCGCGTCCCATTCGTACATGTAAACGCTGATGAAGTTGAAGAGCAGGCCGGCCGCGACAGGCGATGGCGCCACCGATTCCACGGCGACGACTTCGATGCGGCCGTCCTCGATCGCCGTCAGCACCTCGACCAGGTGCGGCATATCGAAAACATCTTGCAGGCACTCGCGGTAGGTCTCGATGACGATGGGGAAGTCAGACAGTTGGCGCGTGGCCGCCAGGAGGTCGCGGGCTTTGAGGCGCTGCAGCCAGAAGGGGGTGCGCTTGCGTCCCTGCGCTTTGGGCAGCAGCATGGCGCGCGCCGCGTTCATGCGAAAATGCGCGCCAAAGACAGCCGAATCGGGCAGTTCGGCGACGATGCGGCGCTGCGCCTCAACCGCGCTCATGCGCACGATGTCCACGGGGATGCTTTGGGTGGTCGAGGGAAAGCGGAAGAGAATGCCATCGTCATTGGCCTGCACCTCCACCCCAAAGCGCAGCCGCTCGCGCAGGGCGCTGCTCAGAGCCAGCGCCCACGCGCCGTTGATGCGCCCGCCGAAGGGCGCCTGGATGACCATGCGCTGGTCGCCGATGGCGTCGGTGAAGGTTTCCACCACCACGGTGCGATCGCTGGCGATGACGCCGGCGTTCTCCAGTTGGCGCCGCACGCCGTCGAGCAGTTGGCGCGCGGAATTGGCGTCCAGGCGAAATTCCTCGCGCAGCCACTGCTCGCTGGCTTCGGCCGGCGCGCTCTCCGCGGCCAGGCGCTCCGCGATGGCGCGGCGCAGTTGGCCGATGCGCAGGCCCAGCTCATAGGGCCGCCACGGATAATCCCCGCGCCAGAAGGGCATGCGCGGCATCGCGCCGGCCGCCTCGCCCACGACGATGCGGTCATCCTCGATGCCCAGCACGCGCCAGGTCTGGCTGCCGAGCAGAAAGGCGTCGCCGGGCCGCGTCTCGAAGACGAACTCCTCGTCCAGCTCGCCGATGCGGGTCTTGCCATCGGCCAGGTAGACGCTGAACGCGCCGCGGTCGGAGATCGTGCCGGCGTTGGACACCGCCAGCAGCCGTGCGCCGGGCAGCGCCAGCACGCGTTGATTGACCCGATCCCAGGCGATGCGCGCGCGCAAGACGGTCAGCCCGTCGCGCTGCGCAAAGCCGCCGGAGAGCATGTCGAGCACAGCCTCGAACGCGCGGCGGGTCAACTGCGCAAAGGGGTACGCGCGGCGCACGAGCGCCAGCAGCGCATTGACATCCCAATCCTCCAGCGCTGCCATCGCCACGATTTGCTGCGCCAGTACATCCAGCGGATGTTCAGGAATAGAAATGTGGTCCAGTAAATCCTGTTGAATGGCTGCCAGCATAGCTGTGCACTCCACAAGATCATCACGCGACAGCGGAAACAAACGGCCTTTGGG
>JBGAVB010000451.1:0-2353 GCA_044228345.1 Anaerolineae bacterium
CAGTGACGTGGGTTGTTTTTCTCCCGAAGCCGTTGATTATCCTGATCTTGCCTATGCGGTGGCGCGGTTGGTGGCTGACGGCCGCGCGGCCGCGGGGATTGTGGTTGATGGTGCAGGCATTGGCTCGGCCATGGTGGCCAACAAAGTTCCTGGTGTGCGCGCCGCGCTTTGCTATGACCTCTCCACGGCTGTCAACAGCCGCGAACACAATCACGCGAATGTGCTGACCCTCGGCGCCGGGCTGATCGGCCCTGCCCTGGCGCGTCAAATTGTGAAGACCTGGTTGGAGACGCCGTGGGGCGCCGGGCGCCATGCCAGGCGCGTGGACAAGATCATGCAGGTGGAGCAGCGTTTTCTCAAATCGTAGCGGCGTGCGCACGACAGGCGCATCCACTGCACGCAGACAACAGAAAACCGGGCGGAGTTTCGTGTGAATACTGACGAATTGGTACGATTGATCACGCAGCAGGTGTTGTTCAATTTGGCAGGCAGCGCGGGCAGCACAACCTGCGCCGGCTGCGGCGCAAACTGTGAGGGCATGTGCGTACAGCACTGCCCGGATGACTGCCGCGCGGTGGTCAGCGCGGGCGCCGATCGCCTGAGCGCGCCCCTGGGCATTCGCCAGGTGGCTTCCGACCTGGGCGCGATGATTGACCATACGCTGCTCAAGCCCGATGCGACGGCCGAACAGGTCGTTCAACTCTGCCTAGAAGCGCGCCAATACCAGTTTGCCTCCGTCTGCCTGAATCCGTGCTGGGTGGCGCTGGCCGCGCGTGAACTACACGGCAGCAGCGTGCCGGTTTGCACCGTGGTGGGATTTCCGCTGGGCGCTACACTGCCGGAGGTGAAGGCCTTCGAGGCCCAACGCTGTATTGCAGACGGCGCGCGCGAGGTTGATATGGTCATCAACATCGGCGCGCTCAAGTCGCGCGATTATCGCCTGGTGGCGCACGATATCAGCGCGGTCGTCCAGGCGGCGCACAGTTGTCATGTGCTGGTGAAGGTCATCATCGAGACCTCGCTGCTGACGGACGAGGAAAAGGTGGAAGCCTGCGCGCTGGCCCAGGCGGCTGGCGCTGATTATGTCAAAACATCAACCGGTTTCTCGACCGGCGGCGCCACCGCCAGCGACATTGCGCTCATGCGCCGCGTCGTCGGCCCGGGCATCGGCGTCAAAGCATCCGGTGGGATTCGCTCCGCGGCGGATGCCCAGGCGATGATCGCCGCGGGCGCCACGCGCATCGGCGCCAGCGCCAGCGTCAAGATTGTGCAAGAAGCCAAGAAATGATAAGCACCGTCGCCACCAAAAAAAGGGGCAAGTGATGCGCTACGAGAATCTTCTCATTATTGCCGGACACGCCTGGCAGTGCCTGGATTGCCAGGCCAAGCTGTTGGCTGATCCGGCCAAGGCTGTGACCGGTCATCGTTTGATGCCCGACGAACAGACCGCGCTGAGCAAACTGACGCGCGCCGATTTTGCCACGGTTACGTCGTTGGCCCATGCGCTGCAGTTAGATCGTCATGCGCTGGATGAGATCATGAACAATCCGCGCTGTCGCCTGCGGCATCTGTAGAAATCCAGGAAAAAAACCGCTATGATGATCGCACGAGTGGTAGGCTCAGCAGTAGCCACCGTCAAAGATGAAAAGCTCAAGGGGCTGAAGCTGTTGGTGGTGCGTGAAGTGACGCCCGCCAACGAACTGATCGGCAAGCCGCTCGTAGCCATTGATGCGGTGGGGGCCGGCGCAGGCGAGTTGGTGCTGATTGCCAGCGGCAGCTCGGCGCGGCAGACGACGATCACCAACAACAAACCGGTGGATGCGGTTATCATGGCGATCCTCGACTCGCTCGAAGTCGAGGGCGCGTTGACCTACGTCAAAAACTGAGAGGCACGCCATGGCTGAAGAATTCGATCTTGACCTGAAATCTATTCAAGAAGCCCGACGATTGGCGGCCGCGGCGCGTGAAGCGCAGCGCGCTTTCTTCCACTTCTCGCAGGCGCAGGTAGATCGTATCTGCCAGGCCATGGCCGATGCTGCCTACCGCGAGGCCGCGCGCCTCGGTCGTCTGGCGTACGAGGAGACTGGCTACGGCGTTCCTGACCACAAGACGGTCAAGAATCAGTTTGGCAGCCGCACGATTTGGGAATCTATCAAGGATATCCCGACGGTGGGTGTGTTGCGTCGCGACGAGGCGCGTAAGATCGTCGAGATCGGCTGGCCGGTGGGCGTGGTGGCCGCATTGACGCCCAGCACCAACCCAACCTCCACCGCCATGTTCAAGATCTTGATTGCGGTGAAGGCGCGCAATGGCATCATCGTCGCGCCGCATCCGTCAGCCAAAGCGTGCAGCC
>JBGAVB010000452.1:0-2081 GCA_044228345.1 Anaerolineae bacterium
ATGCGCCGGATGTCGGCGCGCCGCGGTTCCCAAAGCCGCGATGGGGAGTCCTCAAGATCAAGGGCCATCAACGCTTCCGGCTCTTCAGGTACGAAGCCGTGGGCAATCAGCCGCGGCTTGAGGTCGGCCGGGGTGTCGTGATCGAACACCTTCCATTCAAAGCCTTCGTCGAATGCACCGTCACGACGGCCCAGGTCAGCGATCTGCGCCAAGATGGCCGCCTCGATGGTGTCAGAGTTCAGGCGGGTGTAAAGAACCCAACCGCCGTGAGGACTGGGAGGCTTCGTCACCACACGGGTGAGTCCGGGTAGCTTGTCTACCTCTCCGAATGGATCAAAGGGATCGCGGCGCATCTCTGCGTCATACAGAGACAGGATTTGTTCGATAGTTATATGCATTTTCCCAACCCAAAATAAAACCCAGGTTCCCTGCCGGTCTGCAACCGGCGCAGGTCCTCACAAAACACAACCCTCACTGAGCCATGCCGACGCCAGTGAGGGCTGTGTGATCGTGAAGATACCAGGTTCAGCCAGCGCAGGCGTCCTCGCCGCCGTCCACAAAGATGATTGAGCCGCTGACCCACTGGATGTCCGGGTGCGACAACTGGCGGATGGTGATTGCGACGTCCTGCGTGGTGGTCAGGCGTCCAACCGGGTTGCGGCGCAGCGCGCCTTCCACAATCTTTTCATTGCCCGGAATCTTGCGCAGCGCCGGGGTGTCGGTGACGCCGGCCTGGATACAGTTTACCAGGATGCCGTGCTTGCCCAGTTCCTGCGCCAGCACGCGCGTGTGCGATTCGAGCGCGGCCTTGGCGGCAGATACCGCGCCATAATTTGTCACCACGCGGTGCGAGCCTTCGCTGGTCATGGCAAAAATGCGGCTGCCGCGGCCCAACAGACGGCGATCCATCAAATCCTGCGTCCAGTAGACCAGGCTGTGCGCCATGACATCCAGGGTCATGTCCATCTGCGCCTTGCTGATGCGCTGCGTTGGGTCTTCGTGCACAAAGGGCAGCAGCGTGCCAAACGCCAGCGAGTGCATCAGCACATGCACCGCGGTTTCGCCGCCAGCCGCGGCTAATGTTGCCTGCACCTTGTCGAGCACGCGGCCGCGCTTGGTCTCATCGGCCGCGTTGACGTTGAAGAACACTGCCTGGCTGCCCAGGGCCTCGATATCCTCAATCAGGGTCTTGACCAGAGGTAGGGTTCCTTTCATGTCCAGGTGCACGCCGAAAATGTTCATGCCGGCTCGGGCTAACTCGCGTGACACCGCTGCCCCCATGCCGCTGGAAGCGCCCAGAATGAGCGCCCACTTGCCTTTGAATGATTGGTCACTCACAGGTTGTCTTTCCTCCATCTGCTTGAAAATCTTGAATCATCCTCTAGTGTAACCCCACACTGGCCCATTGGTCACGCACAAGTAGCAAGACTGGAACCCGAGAACGCCCGTTGGCGCAAACCACAGTGGCGTGAATTGACCAATCGGGCGAGATCGCTATAATGCGCCCCATGTCATGTACCACCAAACGTAAGTCGGTGGGCCATCTGCTACTGGGCATCTGGTGCGCCATCCTCGGCGCCCTGCTCGTTCACTCGCCGTTGCAAGCACAAACGGTCTCTTTGCTTCCCATGACGGGAACACAGGGAGCCGATGCAACGGTGGAGATCAGCCAGATGGTTCGTCTGACCAACCATGCTCGCGCACAAAGGGGTCTATATCCCTACCTGCTCAACCCCGTGTTGAGCCAGGCCGCGCAATCACATGTCAATGACATGATCGCCAGCGGTCGTCTGGGCCATGTCGGCTCGGATGGCAGCCGCGCGCCTGCGCGTGTTCGCCGCGCGGGCTTTGTCGCCTCCATCGTCAGCGAGAACTGGGTTTACAGCCGCACCATGCAGAAAGCCTTCTCCTGGTGGATGGCAGACCCGCCCCATTTTGAGAATCTCATGAGCCGCCGCTTCAAGGAAATTGGCGTCGGCATGGCGCCGCATCCGAGCGGCTGGGGTCAGGTATGGGTGATGGTTTTCGCCACCAGCGCGGATGGGAGCACTGCGCCTGAAGCTGCGATGTTGACCGATGAT
>JBGAVB010000452.1:2091-2345 GCA_044228345.1 Anaerolineae bacterium
CACCGGCTAACGATGCAGTAACGACTGACACACCCGACGCCAGCGCCACGTATGTCGTACAGCCAGGCGATACCCTGGAAGCGATTGGCCGTCGGCTAGGGATACCCTGGGCGCGCATCGCGCAACTCAACGACATCAAGGACCCAACCCGACTCCAGGTGGGTCAGGTGCTCGATATCCCTGGCGCTGCGCCTGCACCCGCCGCGGCGCCATCCCCAGCGGCGCCGCCGGATCAACCCCCGGCAGAGCCGCCC
>JBGAVB010000453.1:0-2341 GCA_044228345.1 Anaerolineae bacterium
CGTTCTTCGCTCATGCGCTCCAGCTCTGCCACCTGGTTCATTTCACGCCGAATCGTGTCTTGGAAGCCCTCGATGGTGGAGACCGCGCGCTTACTCACTTCCAGTTGTTCCGCAAAGGCCAGCATCGCCTCGCGCTGGCGGGCAATCACGTCGCGCTGCGCCGTAAATTCATCCTGCCATTTGGTCACTTCGCGCTGCCGTTCGACATCCGCCACCCGCATCTGCTCGATGAACTGCTGCTGCTCGCGCTTGATGTCCTGGGGAATCGGCTGAATGGTGACGACCGTCCGCTCCAGCTTTTGCAGCTTCTCCTGCAGCAGCGGCACCTTGCCCGCATGTTCTTCAATCCGCTTGAAAAGGTCAACTGTTTCCTGCTGCAGTTGAAGAATGCGCTTGTTATCCTGCACGCGCTGCTCGGCCAGGTAGGGCAGGCTGCGGGTGCGTTCATCTATCTCCTTGTTCAGGGATGCCACGCTTTGACGCAGCGTCAGCACCAGTTCACTCAGGCGCTGGTCCTCGGAGCGCCGCAAGGCCAACTCCTCCTCGATGCGCCCAAAGCGGTTCAGTTCCTTGCGCACCTCATTCAACCCCCGCGACAGGGTCTCGCGGTCGGTCCCGCGCAGACGCTCGCGTTCGCGCGCATCGGCATCCATCTGCTCCTCGCGCTTCTGCAGCATCAGCACGACCTCATTCTTCAACTGCTGCAGCGCCTCGTCCACCTGGGAAAAGCGCACAAGCTGCGACTGGGTGCTGACCAGGCGCCCCTCCATCTCCTGGATGCGGCGCGCCTGCTCCAGCATCTCGACATTCAGGCTCTCTATACGCTGCTGCAGCTTGGCGACCTCGCCGCGGTCTCGCCGATGTTCCTCATCCAACCAGGAGACCATCTGCGCCAGTTGTGTTGTATCCATGAACCCTCTTTTCGACTGTTCTCGGTGGCAGTATATCCGCGCCCATTATAGCATGAGTCCGCGACGGCGCAAGACTTCCCAAGCCTGCATCGGCAGGCCTGGCCGCGCACGGCCGCCCGCGGCGCCGGAGGTCGTGTATCATTTGACGGAGTCTACACCTGATGGTAAGATGTTGATCTGTCCCAACCTCTAGATCCTGTGCATCCCATTGGAGAAACAACGTCTCTATGCGCATCGGAATTGATGCACGCATCGCCTACTACACCCGCGCTGGCATCGGCCAGTACACGTGGCGTTTGATCGAGGCCCTGGCAGCGCTCGATCATGCCGACAACTTTCACATTTTCAAGCATCGTAAAGATCAAACCAGGTTCGTGAGTCAGGCCAATTTTCAACAGCACGCCGTCTGGACGCCCAGCCACAACCGGTTTGAGATCTATCTGCTGGGCCTGGAGATGCTATGGTCGCGTTTGGATTTGGATATTCTCCACAGCACCGACTTCATCCCGCCCCAATGGAAACCGCGCGGCTGCAAATCGGTCATCACCATTCATGACCTGGCGTTCCTCCACTACCCCCATTTCCTGACCAAAGCCAGCGCCCGCTACTACGGCCAGATCGAAGACGCGGTCAAACGCGCCGATCACATCATCGCGGTCTCCAACAGCACGCGGCGCGACATCGTCAATCTTTTGGGCGTTGACGAGCAGAAAATCACGGTGATTTACGAAGCGCCCAACCCGGTCTACCTCCCCATGGATCGGAGCCACGCCGTGGCGCAGGTACAGGCGCGCTACGCCCTGCCCAATGATTTCATCCTGTTCGTCAGCACCATCGAACCACGCAAGAACGTGCAAGGCCTGCTGCGCGCCTTCCGCCGCCTGCTCGACGACTATAAACTCGATGTCTCCCTCGTCCTGGCAGGATCCAAAGGCTGGCTTTCCCAGGAAGCCTACGATTTGGTCAATGAGCTCAAGCTCAACAAGCAATGCCTTTTCCTCGGCCCGGTTGAGGACAAAGAGCTGGTCTTTCTCTACAATGCGGCCCGCTGCCTGGCCTACCCTTCGTTTTACGAGGGCTTTGGCCTGCCGCCGCTGGAAGCCATGGCCTGCGGCACCCCTGCCGTCGTGGCGAACGTCTCTAGTTTGCCGGAGGTGGTGGGCGATGCTGCGCTGTTGGTAGCGCCTAACGACGTAGAGGAGTTGACCGTCGCGCTTTGGCGTCTGCTCACCGATGACCAGGTGTGGACAGAATTACAGCAAAAGGGATTCAAGCGCGCCGAGCGCTTCTCCTGGGCGCGCGCCGCGGCCGAGACGGCCGCGCTTTACCGCCAGGTGATGGCGACATGAGCGCTGAAGCGCCGCTGGCCCCGGCTATCTCAGCGCCGTCCGTTGCCGGGAATCGTGTGGCGCACGCCGGCCTGCGCCCCC
>JBGAVB010000454.1:0-2333 GCA_044228345.1 Anaerolineae bacterium
CCTCCTCAAGAAGGGCGTCGGGAAATGGTTGCATCGCACGATCCGAATACCGAAGAGCGCACGTTTTTTTCAACGCGCGCAAACGCACTGTCGAAGAACGAGTAAATTGTACCACTCGGCACGCGGCGTGTCTACTCCTCTGCCGCTACCTCACCTTACAGATTGCTGACGCAGTATCGGATGCGTCAAGACGGTTGGATGTCATTGATGTCAATGACGCTGTCATGGTTGACGTTGTATGCAGGGCTGTAGACACGGCTGGCGTTGTCAAATGTCGGGGAATAGGCGCGCTTCACAGTGGCCCCGCGGGCCGACCGCCTGCGTGGATGATCGCCGCCTGTTGGGCATCGAAGGGCGCCTCGAACAACGCGGGCGCCAGGTGATATGCACGGAAGAGATCCGCGATGAAGTGCATGCGCTCCCCCAGGTTGCCCCAGTCTTCGACGCCCGTGCCGCTGGTGCTGTTTGCCGTCGGGTCAACCCGCTGCAGCAGCGCCGCCAGTTCTGGTTGGTCAATGACTGCCAGCTCGTCTGGAAAGCTGACGGTCAGGTCTTGGCCGAGCCGCAGCACCTGGCCGGCGGGCAGCGTCAGCGTCATCAAGGTGGCGGTGACGAGCCGGCGTCCCAGCTTCTGCGCCTCGTCCGCCAACTGGTCGCGCGCGTCAAGCCAGGGCCGCATGCGCCCGGCCAGCGCGGCGAGCCAGTAACGCACACGCGACGTCGGGCTGGGGAACAACTCGGCCACGAGACGGCTGCGCAGCCGACGTGGATCAACCACCGGCGCGTTCATCGCTTCTACGATCTCTGGCTGCAGCCGCGTCTGCTCATGCAAGCCGATTTCCAGGTTGGCCAGCAGCAGCCATTGCGCCTTCTGCTTGAAATCATCGGTGCGCAGAGCCTGGCCATAGTGCTCGAAGGCCTGGCGCAGATAGCGCTGACCATCAGGGGGATCGCCTGGCCGCAGGCCGTCGCAAAATGCGGCCAGCGCGGCCGCGTCCGGCCAGCCGTCGGCAAACAGGGCCAGGAAACGCGCAAACTCGGCGCCAATCTCGGCAAAGACCTTCACGTTGCCGCGCGCCACGGCATCGCTTGTGCGTTGAAAGGCCGCCGCAGGGTTGACCGCATCCCACAGGGCATCCAGGGCGCCGGCCAGGCTGCGCGTCTGCTCGCCGTCGAGCGCGCGGCTGGCCGCCAGCATCGTGTCGGCCCGCTGCTGAATAGAGGGCGCGCCGCGCAGCAGCCGTTCAAACGCGCGCGCCAGGTCTTCGCGACGGATGCTCTGGCCCGCCTGCTTGGATGCCCACGTGGCGATGGTGCACCAGTTGGCGCCCGGGCCTGTCAACTGCCTCATCGCCAGCGCCAGGTCATGGTAGGCCTGGGTGATCTGCAGATTGCGCACCACCGGGTCTTTGACGGCGGCGATGCGCCGGACATCATCAACGGTTGGAATCAAGGCTTTGCCTCCTTGCCACGCCTGCGGCGAACCGCAGCTCGCGACCACCCAAGCGGTTGCGCCAACCAGCAAATGGCGCCGTCGCACCTGGAATAACTGTCGTACAAATGACGCACAAATCATCCGTGCAGATTGTACGTCAAAACCGTGGATTGTCAACGGCGGCGTTTTTGGGCCAGGGATTCCAGGTGCAGCACACATTCAACCACTCAGCGCCCATGCCACGGTGGGTGAACACGAAGAAACGGCCAAGGCCAGGCGCAGCTTGGCAGCATCGTTGGGTTCTTTGTGACCTTTGTGGTCGAAAGCCTGACCGCATTGGGAACTGCTGGTTTTGGGCTGTGGGCAAGATGACAAGCGGCTAAGAATCGGTTATACTGATTTTGAGCACGGCTCTTTGTGTGAGAATGCTGCTCTCGTGCTAACCCGATAACAGGCCGCGGATGAACACGGGGCGCCGCGGATGGCTTGCTTGCATCTATCGTTGTGCGCCCCCGTGCATGGCCGACTGACTAAGGAATCTGCGAGGTCATCTCATGTCTTCGAAGCTACAGAGGGTCTGCTGGTTGTTGGTTGTCATTCTATTGGCTGTTGGTCCGCGCGCAGGGCTGGCAGCTTCTGCTTCTCCCCGGCAGGTGTTGGTGCGAATCTGGCTGGCGGCGCCGGAGGCTGAGGCGGCGCAGTTGGCGAATGCGCCTTTGACCCCGCTGGCGCGTGAACTCTTGCCGCAGCCGTACATCCTGGCGCGCAGCGACGAAGCCGGGCTTGCCTGGCTGCACGCGCACGGTTTCGCGGCCGAAATCCTGGACGCCGACGCGGACGCCGCACGTTACGTGATGGTGGATATGACCGGGCCGGCCGCGCACGATGAGCTGTTTGC
>JBGAVB010000455.1:0-2321 GCA_044228345.1 Anaerolineae bacterium
CCGTCATAATCAAAGCCAAAGGCGCGATCGAGCAGCTCAGAGCGGCTGAACGCGCGCCCCGGATCGCGCGCCAGGGTCTCCAGCAAACGAAACTCAGTCGGGGTGAGGGCAACCGGTTGGCCTTGCGCAATCACCTCGCGGCGCAGCAGGCTGATGTTGAGCTGACCGAAGTTGAGATCGGGATTCGCTTCCTCTTCCGGCCACGTGCGTCGCAAAACGGCCCGTATGCGCGCCACCAGTTCGCGTGGGTTGAAAGGCTTGGTCAAGTAGTCGTCAGCGCCAATGTCAAGGCCCAGCAGCTTATCCTCATCGGTGGCACGGGCCGTCAACATGATGATCGGCACGCGGGATTCGGTGCGTAAGAGCCGACAGACATCCGCGCCATCCAGTTCGGGCAAGAAGAGGTCCAGCACGATCAGATCGGGCTGTTTGCCGCGCGCCATCTCCAGGGCCTCTTGCCCGTCATAGGCCGATAGGACGCGATAGCCCTCGCGCTTAAGGTAGAGCGATACGAGCTGTACTATTTTCTTATCGTCATCAACAACGAGAATGGTTCGATTTAGGTTGCTAGTGGTCATGTAATGTAAGGCATTCTGCACAGCCCGTACCGTGGGCGCTTTCAGGGCCTTTGAGGATACCCTCAGGCGCCCATGTGAATTAGACGCGAAGGGGAACGCGGCATGTCGCCGCGATCCCCTTCCTGTTACAGCAAACTTGTCCTGGTCGGGCCAGCACGGCTGGCTCGGTCAGGGGGCTGGCCCGCTCGATGAGTCATCGTCTGGCGCAGCCGGAGTTCATCTCAGGATGACGTGCCGGGTGTCGGCGTAGCCGTGGGTGCGGCGCCTGGAAGGCCAAACATGCCGTGGTCAAAACCGCGCATGCCGCCGTGATGACCGCGACCGCCAAAGCCGCCCCTGGGCAGGAAGCCCTGGGCCAAGCCTTGCAGCATCCAGTCAGCCTGCGCCTGGGTCATCCTGCCGTCCTTGACGGCCTGCGCAATCTGGTCCTTCATTTCCTGGGTGCGAGCGGCATCCATCGCATCCTGAATCTTCTGCAGATCCACGCCCTGCGCGGTGGCAATTTCTTGCAACGTCTTGCCGCTGTGCAGTTGCTCGAAGAGCTGCGTCGGGGTCAGTTTGAGCGCCTCGGCGACGGCGTCGAACGTTGCCGTGGAGCCGCCATGTCCGAAGCCAAAGCCGAAGCCACGACCGAACGGCATGGTTGGGGTGGTGGGGGTCGTTCCTGCCGGCGGAGTGGCCGTCTGCGCCAGCGCGCCGCCCACTGTGACCACGCCGATCGCCACGACGAGCGTCAACACGCCCATCACCAGCATGATTTTCTTGACCATGTATAAACCTCCTGCATCGTCTCGTTGGTCGGGCGCAGGTGGGGTGCGAGCGTCCGCCAGTCGAAGTGTAGCAGAGGGCTGTTAAGAATTGGTAAAGGAATCGTTGGAAGTGTGTTGTTCTGATGCCAGCACACAAGTCATCAGAGCCACCCTGATTCATGCGCCTGATTTTACCCCGACCGTAAGTTCAGGTCAAGCGGTGTGGAGGGCGAGTCACCAAACCGAAGACTGTATGTGAGCTTGCCCATCCTGGTTTCCTCCTTTCTCCCTTCACTGCCTGCTATGGTATAATATCGCCGTTGCCCGCCCATCCCTGTCATGCAGTTGAATTGATGGATACTGGATTCTCATTTTTCTTTCCCCGCTTGCTGGCTGTGGCGGCCCTGGTGGCAGCCAACGGTTTCTTTGTCGCGGTTGAGTTTTCCCTGGTCACCGCGCGCCGCGCACGGCTGGAAGCCCTGGGCGGCGCCGCCGATGCCGCCGTGCGCATTGTGCTCAAGATGCAGGACGACACCGACCTCTTCATCGCGGCCGCGCAGCTTGGCATCACGATTGCCAGTCTGGCCTTGGGTTGGGTGGGTGATGTGACCATCGCGCAGATGGTCGAACCGGGAATCTCGCGCCTGGTCGGCCCACGCTGGGGCGAAGGCGTCGCCATCGGCATCGGCACCATCATCTCGTTCAGCCTGGTGACGTTCACCCATATCGTGCTCGGTGAGCAGGCGCCCAAGACCTTTGCCATTCGCAACCCTGAACGCGCCGCGCTGATGTCGGCGCGCATCATGGATGTCTTCACGCGCATCTTTCGCCCCTTCATCTGGGTGCTGGACGCGGCCACCTCCCTGGTGCTGCGTCTCTTCGGCATCAAGGGCGCCAGCGGCCACCATTCGGTCTACTCGGTGGAAGAGCTGAAGATGCTGGTGCGCGAAAGCCAGGCCGAAGGAGTGCTGCAGCAGACGGAAGAAGAGATGCT
>JBGAVB010000456.1:0-2295 GCA_044228345.1 Anaerolineae bacterium
CTGCCGGTCATGCCGACGCAAATGGCGTGCGTGGTCAGATCACGCGCATCGTACATGATGGGGCGATCTTCGGTTTGACCAGTCTTCAGATCGTAGGGCTTGCCCAGGTAGAAGAAGCCGAGACGTTCGATGTTTTCCATGCGGGCGATTTTACCGCAAAAAATGGCGGCGCGCAAGAACGTTTGTGCTGAGTGAAAGCTATGAAGGCATTGCATTCACATGCCCACGTGCGGCCTGGAGTTCGCACGTGGGCATGAAAAAAGACCAGGTTTCACGCGTGAAACCTGGTCCCGATAGTGTCTTCAGCGCGAAGTGCTAGCGAAACTGCACGATCAACCACAAAATGGCGACACTGATGACCACACGCCAGCCCAACTGAAACCACAGTTGGCTCAAAGGGCTGGGGGCAGTGTTCGCAATCGCGTGTTCGGTCGTTGGTTGATTCACGATATCGGCTCCTCTCTTCGGTTCAGCATGGGCGACGGTGCATCAAGCATAGCCGCATCGGCTTACGTTACAGATAACGATCTCAAGCAACGCTGCCAGGGCCAGGCCATAGGGTTTGTCGTGAATCAGAACGAACCGCGCAGAAGATCGGTTACATCTCGGAACAGCTTGGGCTACCACGGACATAGACAGGATTGGCAGATCTTTGGCTCTTCATGCCGCTTGTTTTGCACGCCACGGGGAGAAAATCCTGTTCCTCCTGTCCCAGTTCGCCCACAGGATCAGCCGTTATGTTTTATGTGCGAGAAGTCAACCCTGGTTTGGGATGAACTTAACGATCGTGACGCCATCTCCGCCTTCGTTTGATTCGCCGCTGTGCGACTCTTTGACGAGCGGATGGCGCCGCAGTTCATCACGCACGAGGCGGCGCAGGACGCCGGTGCCTTTGCCGTGAATGATGCGCGCCCAGGGAAGGCCAGCCAAGAAGGCATCGTCCAGGTATTTTTCCAGCACAGGCAGCACTTCCTCGGCGCGCTGTCCGCGCAGGTCGAGCTCGAGGCCGGGCGATAGCGGCAGCCTGCCGCCGCCTGGACGGGAGCCGCTGGCCGACGCCGTCAAACTGGCGGCCTTGACGCGCAGTTCAAGGCTGCGCGCCGGCACGTTCATACGGAAGGAGCCAATCATGATTTGGGCGTCGCTGCCTTCCAGCGCGACAACCTCGCCGCTGGCCTGCAGGCTAGACATCCACACGCGATCTCCCACGCCAATGGGGCCGTCTAGCGCGACGCTCGGCGCCTTCTCAACCACCTCGTCTGGGACAGCTCGCTGCTCTTGCAGCCGCGTGAGGAGGACCGATTCGGCCTGTGACAAGAAAGCGCGATGCGTTGAATCGGCCGCGCCTGGCGCGCCCAGCGCGGCCATCTGCTGGCGCAGCTGCGCCAGTTCCTGACGCAGAACCTCAAGCTCCCCCTGCGCCTGTGCACGCGCCTGGTTGATCACTTCACGCCGCGCTTCTTCGATGCGCGCCATTTGGTAGCGCAGGTCCGCTTCGAGCACCTGCACCTGGCGCGCGCGGATTTCGGCCTCGCTTTGCGCTCTCAGGGTGGCGTCTTTGGCCGTCTTAATCTCGGTCAGCAGCACCTCTGATTCCAATGACTCCGGCCGCACCAGGGCTTCAGCTTTGGCCACGATCGGCTCAGGCAAACCCAGGCGTCGCGCAATCGCCAGCGCGTTGGAGCGACCAGGCAGGCCGATGCTCAGCTCAAAGGTGGGGGCCAACGTCTCCACGTCGAACTCCACGCTGGCGTTCTTGATGCCGGGCGTGGCCTGGGCAAAGACCTTCAACTCGGAGTAGTGCGTGGTGGCGAACGTGGTCACGCCGCGGTCGAGCAAGAAGCTGAGCAGCGAGCGCGCCAGGGCCGAGCCTTCCTCGGGGTCGGTGCCGGCGCCCAGCTCGTCCAGCAGCACCAGGCAGCGGTTATCGGCCTCTTCCAGGATGTCAATAATGTTGGTCAGGTGCGAGCTGAACGTAGATAGATTCTGTTCGATGCTCTGCTCATCGCCGATGTCCGCGTAGATGCCCTCGAAGACGCTGAGGCGGCTGCCCTCGTCCGCGGGAATGTGCATGCCAGACTGAGCCATCAACGCCAGCAGGCCAACGGTTTTCAGCGATACCGTCTTGCCGCCCGTGTTGGGGCCGGTGACGACGACGCTGTAGTACGTGTCGTCAATCCAGACATCAATCGGCACCACCGTGAGCGGATCGAGGAGGGGATGGCGGGCGCGCTTCAGGTCAATCGTCGAGCCAGGGTGCATGATCGGCGGCGCGTGTTCCGCGGCGGCCTCCCG
>JBGAVB010000457.1:0-2273 GCA_044228345.1 Anaerolineae bacterium
GAGAGGCATGATTGAGACGAATGGTCTAACCAAAGTCTTCGCGGGGGATAAGAAAAAGGGCGGCGGCGACATCACGGCGGTGGACAACCTGACCCTGAAGGTGAACGAGGGAGAGGTGTTTGGTTTTTTGGGGCCAAACGGAGCCGGCAAGACGACAACGGTGCGTATGCTGGCGTGCCTGATTGCGCCCACGCGCGGCGATGCAACGATCTCAGGCCTCTCGGTCACACGGGCCGGGGAGCAGATTCGCGGGCAGATCGGCATCCTGACCGAAGCGCCGGGTCATTACGAACGCCTGAGCGCGCAGTACAATCTCGAAGTCTTTGCGCGGCTTTATCACACACCCGATGTGAAGGGTCAGGTGGAGAAATACTTGCGCCTGCTCGACCTGTGGGATCGGCGGGAGACTGCCGCCGGCACCTTGAGCAAAGGGATGAAGCAAAAGCTGGCCATTGCACGCGCCCTGCTGCATGAACCGCCGGTGCTTTTCCTGGATGAGCCGACGAGCGGATTGGACCCCGAGGCGTCGAAGACGGTGCGCGACTTCATCGAAACCCTCAAAGGCCAGGGGCGCACGATCTTCCTGTGCACGCACAACCTGGACGAGGCGGAGCGGCTGTGCGACCGCATCGGCATCTTCAGCCAGCGCCTGATCGCCGTGGGCACGCCGGAGGCGCTGCGCCGGCAGCTATTTGGCCGCCAGACCGTGGTGCAGCTGGTGCAGCCGCACCCGGCCGCGGCGCAGGCCCTGCGCAGCCTCGATTTCGTC
Organism: Anaerolineae bacterium; assembly: GCA_044228345.1. GTDB lineage: Bacteria > Chloroflexota > Anaerolineae > SSC4 > Amarolineaceae > Amarolinea. Next base: position 770 of record JBGAVB010000457.1, read on the forward strand.
AAGCACGTGGAGGAAACCGACGACGCCAACGGCCCTGCGCACCTGACCATCAGCCTGGCCGATCCCGCCGCGCAGAACCCAATCATCGTGCAGACCCTGGTCGCGCAGGGGGCGCAGGTGCAGTTCGTCAGCGAGCGCCAGCATGCCCTGGAAGAGGTCTATTTCAGCCTGATGAACCATCAGGCCCCGCAGCGAGGAAACCCATGAACGACATCCGGACGATTGTGACCAAAGAGTGGGTTGACGTGCGCCAAAACAAGATGGTGGCCTCGGTGGTGCTGCTGGTGCCCTTGTTGATGACCGCGATTCCGGTTGTCATGCTTTACATCTTTCGCGGCGTGCCTATCAGCCCCGGCGATGTCCAGGAAATGAGCGCGATGTTGGCGAATCCGATCTTTGCGGGGATGGATGCGCGCGAGGCCATGCAGTCGGTGTTAGCAACGAATATGATGCTGCTCTTTCTGATCATGCCGCTGATGGTGCCTGTCACCATCGCCTCGTACAGCATCGTGGGTGAAAAGATCACGCGCTCGCTCGAGCCGCTGCTTGCCACGCCCATCACCACCACCAACCTGCTGCTGGGCAAGAGCCTGGCCGCGGTCGTGCCCGGGGTCGTCACCACCTGGTTCTGCTACCTCATCTTCGTCATCGTGGCCCGCTTCCTGGTCGTCAGCGACCGTGTCTTCGGCGTCTTCGTCAACGGCATGTGGATCGTGGCCATGCTCGTGCTGGTGCCGCTGTTGACAATTTTGGCCGTCAGCATCGGCGTCATCATCAGCAGCCGCGTCAACGATGCGCGTGCGGCCGAGCAGCTTGGCTCCCTGGTCATCCTGCCCTTCATGGTGCTCTTCCTGGGCGTGGTCTCCGGCTTTATTCTGCTGAACGCCGCCACCTTCTGGGTGGCGTCAGGGCTGATTGCGCTCGTGAACGTCGGCCTGGTCTATGTCGGCGTCAAGCTCTTTCAGCGCGAGACGATCCTGACGCGATGGAAATGAGGGCGCCGGCGCGCACCTGGCTGGGGGTTTCGCTCGCCGCGGCGGATACGGCGCGCGCGCTGGCCGAGATGCCGCGCCTGGCGCGGCTGGCCGATGTGATCGAACTGCGGCTCGATCTGATGGAGAACTTCGACCTGGCGCACCTGCTGGCCGCGCGGCCATGTCCGCTGGTGGTGACCTACCGGCCAGTGCGTGAAGGTGGGCGCTACGCCGGTGACGAGGGCGCGCGGCTCGCTGTGCTGCGGCAGGCGGCCGCGCTCGGCGCCGAGGTGATTGACATCGAGTGGGACAGCTTCGCCGCGCTGGGGCCGGTGACGCCGGCGCGGCGCATGATCTCACGCCATTTCTTCACGCACATGCCGGCCGACTTTGGCGCCTTGCATGCCGAGCTGGCGGCCAGCGGGGCTGAGATCGTCAAGCTGGTGGGGATGGCGCGCGGCCAGCTCGATGTGGCGCCGGTGCTGGCCACGTTGGCGCAGGCGACGATACCGACCGTGGCGATTGCCATG
>JBGAVB010000458.1:0-2273 GCA_044228345.1 Anaerolineae bacterium
CCACCTGGGCGGTGGCCACCACCAGCTGGCCCGAGAACCAGGCGACGTACCGCAGCGCCGGCCAGACCGAGACGTGGCCACCGGACCCGGGCCCCGCCGGGAACAGCGCCAGCACGACGGCGGCGACCAGCACGCCCAGCGCCAGGAAGCCGGCGAAAATCCTCAGCCACCACGCCTGGTCGCCGCCCAAGCGCGCCGCGGCAAAAAACGCGCCCAGGCCCAACGCCAGCCCGGCAATTTTGGGCAAGCTGACGGCGATGTCGTACGTGGCATACAAACTGACCAGCACCATGATCGCCAGCACGATGAGGCTCACATTCAACGGCGTGCGCGGCAGAAAGCCGCGGCCCGCGCAGCCGGCGATGATCCACAGTGCGGGTACGATCAAGATCAGAGCGCTGCGTTGTGGGCTGGGAAACAACAACCACGGAGACGCCAGCAGGAGAATCGCCCATTGCCAGCGGTCAACAAAAGCCGCCATCTTGCGGACAGCGGCCCAGAGGGTTTTCATTCAAGATCCTATGGCTCAGCTCTTGGGCTTCGCCGCCGGTCGCGGGCGTTCCCACCACGACGCGACCCGTCGTGTCAGCGCCTGCGGCAGCCAGCGCGGGTCGCTGCGTGAGCGGCGCTCGCTGCGGCCATCACGGCTATAATAATAGTAGTAGTACGAGTTGTAGCCGCTGCTGCGTTCGCCCAGCTTATTGAGCACCGCGCCCAGCAGGCGCCCACCCACCTTGCCCAGCGTCTCCTGGGCGCGCAGAGCCTCCTGGCGCCGCGTGCCATCGGCGTCAATCACCAGCAGGGTGCCATCCACCAGGGTCGAAAGAATGGCAGCGTCGGCCGCGGCCATCACCGGCGGCGCGTCGAAGATCAGCACGTCACACTGGCTGCGCAGCCGTTCCACCAGGTGACGCATGCGCTCGCTGCTCAACAGCTCCGACGGATTGGGCGGCAGGGGGCCGGAGGTCAGCACACGCAGCCCGTGGACTGACGTGTCCTGCAGCGCCGCATCCACCGCCTCATCCGCGTGGTGCATGAGCGCGCTGGTAATGCCCACATTGTTGCTCAAATTGAACAGCTTGTGCGCGGTCGGCCGGCGTAGGTCGGTGTCCACCAGGATGACGCGCTGATCGGCTTGCGCCAGGGTGACGGCGAGATTGGCGGTTGTGGTGCTCTTGCCTTCACGCGGGCTGGCCGAGGTGACCAACAGTGTGCGCACCGGCTCATCCACGCCGCTGAACTGGATGTTGGTGCGCAGGACACGGTACCCTTCGGCAATGGGCGAATGTTTCTTGTCGAGGGTGACGAGCGCGGACTCGGGATTGTCGCGGGGCCGCACACGCAGAATCGCGCCCAGGGTGGCCAGGCCGAGCAGGTCGCGCACCTGCTCCGAGTCATGGATCGTATCGTCCAGGTACTCAACCAGGAAGGCCAGGCCCAGCGCCAGCAGCGCGCCAACCACCGCCGCCAGCAGGGTGTTGGTGGTCGTGCGCGGGCGAATCGGCGCGCTGGGCGTTTGCGCCGGCGTAGTGACCGCAATGTTGTCCACCGTCTGCGCTTCGGTCAAACGCAGCTGCTCCAGGGAGTTGAGCAAGGCGGCGTAGGTCGCCTCGAACTGGCGCAGCATCGTCTGCTGGCGCGAAAGGTCAAGGCGCTGCTCATCGGTCAGCGCCGGTTGACTCTGGAGGCTGTTGATGCGCGCCTGCGTCTGCTGGATGTCGGTCTCTACTTTGGCCCGCTCGGTCTGCAGGTCGGCGCGGGTCTGCGCATAGCGCCCCTTCTGGTAAGCCTGCGTCTGTTCAATGAAAACCAATGGCAGGGTATTGGCAATCTCCTTAGCCAGGACTGGGTCGAAGCTCTCCACCGTCAGCTGAATCAACTGCGTGTCACGCACGGGCTGCGCATTGATCTGCACGCCGAGGCGTTTGAGTCCATCCAGGTCTTGCAGACCCAGGCGGCGCGCGGTCTCCTGACGCACCGGATACTCGGTGAGCAGCTGCGAATAGGTGCGCGCCACCTGCTGGCTGTAGAGCAGGTCGCTGTAATTAGCGCCGCCCGTCGGTGAGTTGGCCTGGCTGACCAGTAGGGTGGAGACGGCCTTGTAGACTGGCGTGGTGCGCCGGCTGATGACAAAAGCCGCCAGGGCAGCCACAAGGGCGCAGACAACGACCAACCACACCCATTTGAGGGTCAAGTTAACGTACTGACGTAATTCCATGATCAATCTCGATCTTTCACATAAGGGATCCGACTGCAAACGGTTTGCATCGGGT
>JBGAVB010000459.1:0-2258 GCA_044228345.1 Anaerolineae bacterium
AACGCGCGCGCCGTGACCGCGTCATGCGCGTGCAGCGCGGTGGCCAGGCGAAAGAGCATGCGGTTGCCCCACTCGTTGAGCCGGGGAGTGCGGCGCTCGTGCTGCGCCAGGTTATGGACGGTGTAAATCACCTTGATTCCCCACAGCCGGGCCGCGGCCAGGGTCAGCAAGATCATGCCCAGGCGCCAGGCGCTGACGATGGAGCGAGGCGAGGCGTACAGCAGTTCCAGCCAGTGCAGGTGAATGACATCCAGCCCGCGCCGGCGATTGACCAGCAAGCTGGGCAGAGAAATGCCGCTGGCCTGGCGCACGCTGGCCCCCGCAGCTTGCAGACCGTCCGCCAACAGCCGTACGTAGGGGTTGAGTTGGACATTCGACACGAGCAGGATGCGGAGGTTCATGCGGTGCGCCAACGTCTCCACAGGCCCAGGCCCTCTGCAATTCCCTGCTGCAACAATGCACGCAATTCGCCATCGGTCGCCAGGATCAAAGCGGCATAGAGGCCCACCCCGACGGCGCCGCTGAAAAGCAGCGAGACGATCGTCGCTTCGCGGAAGATGAGCATACGCAGGCCAAAGGCGACGGCCGCGCTGACGATGGCAAAAGCCAGCATGGGCAGCAGCACGCGGCCATACATGCGCAGAGAAGCGCCAATCACCTTGTTGCACAGCCAGGCCGAGATGAACCAATCTACCACGGCCACGATGGCCGACAACGCGCTGACCCCCACCGCGCCCCCATAGTAGACCGCGGGGTAAAGGAAAATGAGCATGGTCGCCAGCCGCCAGATGGCGATGTAGGTCAGCCACTGCGGCTTGCCGCCCCCCTTGAAGACGTTGCCCATGTTGGCGGCCACGGAGCGGCAGAGGCCGTAGACCGCCAGCAGTTGGATGGGCAGAACCGCATCGCCCCACTTGACCGGGTCAAGCACATGAATGAAATCCGCAGCGAAGAACATGGTCAAGATGGCGACCGGCACCGACAGCAGCGAAACGTAGCGTACGGTGCGAAAAAAGGTCAACCGGAAGTAGGGCAGGTCGTCCTGCATGCGCGCGAAGGCCGGGAACATGACCTGGTTGACCAGTGCGGTGATCTGGGTGGCGGGGAGGTTCGAGAGCAGGTAGGCGGTGCCGTAGACGCCGAGCGCGGCCATGCCGGCCACGCGGCCGACAAACGCATCGTCTACGTTGGTAATGGCAAAGATGAGAATCTGGCTGACCACCAGGTGCATGCCGTAGTTGAACATCTCGCGGGCAATGCGCGTGTTGAAGCGAAACGCCGGGCGATAGGGCACGACCAGCCAGACCAGGATGACGCCCAGAACTGCTTCCAGGATTTTGCCCCACACCAACGCCCACACGCCGTAGCCGAGCGCGCCCAGAATAATTGCCAGCGCGCCGTAACCCACGGTAGGAATGACATCGGGTATGACTTTGCGCTTGAAATCAAGCTCTTTGGCCAGGAGCACAAAATGGACGGTGCCCGGAGAACGAATGAGCAAGGTGAACGCCAGCACCTGCACCACCGGGGTGATGCGCGGGTCTTTGAAGAAGACGGCGATGAAGGGCGCGCCGAAGTAGGCAATCGCCGCGTAGACCACCGAGGTCAGATTGGTGATCCAGAACGTGACATCGGAGGCTTCGGCAATGTCCTGCTTGCGGTAGATCAGCGCGGAGCTGAAGCCAAACTCGCGCAGGAGCTGCAGCGATTCCAGGGCCAGGAACGCGGTCTGCGCAATGCCGAAGTCCGCCGGGATGAGCAGCTTGAGCAGGATAATTTTGGACAAAAAAGAAAGGACGCGGGAGGCCATCGTCGAGATGAACACCCAAAAAATGCCCGATGCGATTTTGCGATCAAATGACATGCAGAGATTCCTCAAACTCAGAACTGCGCACAAAAAAGAGCAGGGCCGTGTGGACCCTGCTCCGTTTCAAGAGCCATCCGTCGGAATCGAACCGACAACCTAGCGCTTACGAAGCGCTTGCTCTGCCGATTGAGCTAGGATGGCATCGGCCTGCTGTTGATCCGCACACACCGGCAGACCCTGACCAGGCCAGGCATCGTGCGGCGGATAAACGTCTCAACGGACAGACCGATTATACCAAAGGTCAGCACGCTTGCCAAATGACTTGCGGGTGCGCTGCGAACGCGGGCCGGGCAGACGCCTGGTCAGCGCGCAGAGCGGCCAGCCGGCGGATCCAACCAGCGCGCTGCCTGTTCTGGCAGGATCGAAAGGGGGCCTTTGGCCACGGTGCAAG
>JBGAVB010000045.1:0-11372 GCA_044228345.1 Anaerolineae bacterium
ATGTGACTATGATCCCGACCAACATCGAATACCGCGCCAAACGTGGAGAGCTGACGACACACAGCGAAAAAGTTGGCGGCGCTGACTTGGTGACCTACGAGGAGCCGGCCACCGGCAGCCGCTACTTCAGGCGTTTGGACTTGCCAGACTTGATATTCAAGAACCAGGAAGCCAAGTTCAAGGCGGTGGTCGAGGATGTGGCAGAGAAGTACCGCGAAGGACGACCGGTTCTGGTTGGCACTGTAGCCATCGAAACATCGGAGATGCTCTCCGGGATGCTCAAGCGCCGCGGTGTGCCCCACAGCGTACTGAACGCCAAACAGCACGAGCGCGAAGCCATGATCATTGCGCAGGCCGGGCGCCCTGGCGGCGTGACCATCGCCACGAACATGGCCGGTCGCGGCGTGGACATCCTGCTGGGCGGCAATGCGGAGGGCATGGCGCGCGATCAACTGCGCAAGCAAGGTCACGACTTGACCACCCTGGAGCCGGGTCTGTGGGAACAGGCCCTGGCCGAGGCGGAGATCGAGGTCAAGAAGAACCGGCAGAAGGTGTGGGACTTGGGCGGCCTGCACGTCGTGGGCACGGAACGACATGAAGCGCGGCGCATTGACAACCAGTTGCGCGGCCGCTCCGCCCGTCAAGGCGACCCTGGTTCTTCGCGCTTCTTTTTGTCGCTCAGCGATGACCTGATGCGCCGTTTTGGCGGCGAGAACGTTGCCGGACTCATGAACCGGTTGGGGGTTGAAGACGACATGCCCATCGAGCACAATCTCGTCAGCAAATCCATCGCCAACGCCCAGCAGCGCGTCGAGGGTTACAACTTCGACATCCGCAAGCATGTGCTCGAATACGATGATGTGGTGAACAAGCAGCGCGAGATCATCTACGATCAGCGCCGTCAGATTCTGACCAAAGCCACCATGCAGCCAACGATTATGGGGATGGTGGAAAGTGAATTGGGGTCCGTCGTCAAATCATTCACCGCGACGCAAGACCGATCGGAATGGGACATTCCCGCCCTGCACCAGGCTGTGGCGGCCATCCTGCCGCTGCCGCGCGACGAAACCGTGGCGGCTTGGGAGGAGCAAACCCAGGATGAATTGATTGACCACCTGTGTGAGCTGGCGGCGCTGGCGTATGAAGCCAAAGAGCGCGAACATGGCGCTGAGTTCATGCGCTATGCCGAACGCCGGGTGATGCTGGAGGTCGTGGATCACCGCTGGCAGCGCCACCTGACAGACCTGGATCAACTGCGTGAAGGTATTGGGTTGCGCGCCTTTGCCCAAGTCGAGCCGCTGCTGGCGTACAAGAAAGAAGCCTTCGAGATGTACCAGGGCTTGATGGCAGATATCCAGCACGACATTGTACGGAATATCTTCCACGTACAACCACAACAGGTCAGAGCCGAGCCGGCGCGCAGACTGCAGAATCTACAGACCAATCGGGATGATGGACAGGCGCGACCTGTGCGCCGCAGCGGCGCCGCCATTGGCCGCAATGATCCTTGCTGGTGCGGCAGCGGTAAGAAGTACAAACATTGTCACATGCAAAGCGACCAGGAGAGCGGCGCGGCTCCGGGCGGCCCGCCAGCGCCGGCCATGCAGGCGGCGGTTGCCGCACGCGCGCCCGCCCCGTCACGACCCGCGGCGCCTGTCAAACGCGCGCGGCGATAGTCAATCGGCCGCTTTGAGCGAAGACTTCCGAAGTTCGACAGACTTCGGAAGTCTTCGTTTTACCACCTCAGCAACGTTCTTGCGTTTCGGCGCTACATCCATTATAATAGCGAAACCCACCAAAGAGGAGATGTCGCAAGTTAGGATGGAAAACCTCGATTTATCGCCCACGTTGACTGCCGGACAGGAGGTGCCACAGGCCGAAAACGTTAATCCAATGGCTGAGTTGATGGATAGTTCGTTTGGGTTTGAGCCGCTGTCGAGTGGCTCTGTGCGCAAGGGAACTATCGTCCGCGTGACGCCAACCGAGATTCTAGTAGACATTGGCGCCAAGTCTGAAGGAATCATTTCTGATCGCGAACTGGAGCGCGTTGGCAAGGAAGCCCTTGCTAAGCTCGCAGTTGGCGATGAGATTCTGGTCTACGTCGTTCGCCCAGAGGATGAAGAAGGCCATGTGGTCTTGTCATTCAGCCGCGCCCAGCAAGAACGCGATTGGCTCAAGGCAGAAGAACTGCTCAAGAGCCAAGAAGTGTTTGAGGGGCTAGTAGCAGGTTTCAATCGTGGTGGCGTCACCATCAAGGTTGGCCGGCTGCGCGGCTTTGTCCCCACATCGCAGTTGGTTTCTGTGCAGTCTATGTCCCAGGATGGCGCCAGCGATAACCTGGAAGCGCGCCTGGCGGACCTGGTCGGCAAGAAACTGAAGCTGAAAGTCGTTGAGATGGATCAGAAACGCAACCGTCTGATCTTGTCTGAACGGCAGGCAAACCGCGATTGGCGTAAGCAGGCCAAAGAGCGCCTGCTGTCTGAGTTGAAAAAGGGTGATAAATGCTCCGGCATTGTCACCAGCATGTCTGACTTCGGCGCGTTCATTGACCTGGGCGGCGCTGATGGGCTGGTGCACCTCTCCGAAATCACCTGGGGTCATATCAATCATCCCGGCGAAGTGCTCAAGATTGGTCAGCGGGTTGAAGCGTACGTGCTCAATGTGGACATGGAACGCCGGCGGATCGGTCTTAGTTTGCGCCGCCTGCAACCCGAACCCTGGAGCGTTGTCCACGAACGCTACGCGGTCGGCCAATTGGTAGACGCCACGATCACCAAGCTGACAAACTTCGGCGCATTCGCCCGCCTCGATGACGGCATCGAAGGCTTGATTCATCTTTCGGAACTGTCCGAAAAACGCGTCGGCCATGCGCGTGACGTCTTGCGCGAAGGCCAGCGCATGAGGCTGCGCATCATTCGCATTGATCCGCAGCGCCGCCGGATCGGTCTCAGCCTCAAGCAAGCGCCGGAGGAAGAATACACCGAGATGGACTGGCGTGAGCAGCTGGCCGAGATGGGTGAGGATGAGCCTGCCAGCGCCGATGATAGTGACAGCCCAGAGGCTGTAGACTAGACAAACTGGCCGAAACAAAACCTGTCAGGTTGAACCAGCCTGGCAGGTTTGTTTTTGCCCCGCTAAAGAGTACGGCTTCTCACCGAATTGGCGGCTCATGTTGGTTACACTGCGCAGCGAACGATTGCAGGCCGCACATGATGAAGGATGACTATACCTGGCTATCAGATTGGCCCTTCTCAGTGTGACATAGTCTCAACCATATCAACAGCGGTTTGATTAGCCAAAGGAATTGGCATCATGACAGACAAGTTTGATCGGTTTACCAAGCGGGCGCGTCGCGTCCTCCAGTTGGCTCAAGAGGAAGCGCAGCGCCTTAACCACAACTACATCGGCACCGAGCACCTGCTGCTCGGCCTGGTGCGCGAGGAAAATGGCGTGGCTGTGAAGGTGCTGCAAGAGTTGGGCGTGGAGGGCAGCCATGTCGTGCGCGCGATTGAGCGCACCGTCGGCCGCGGCGAACGCATGCCGATAGGCAAGCCCAACCTGGCCCCGCGCACCAAACGCGTCCTCGAGCTCGCCATTGACGAAGCGCGGCTGATGGGCCATCATTACATCGGCACAGAACACCTCCTCCTGGGACTTGTGCGCGAGGGCGACGGCATTGCCGTCAACGTTCTGCGCAGCCTGGGCGTCAACCTGGATAAGCTGCGCACCCAAACCGCGCGCAGCATCTTGCAGAGCCAGACTCAGCTCACCAAAGAAAAACAGAAGGCCGAACGCAAGACGCCCATGCTCGATCAATTGGGCCTTGATTTGACCGCGCTGGCGGAAGAAGGCAAGCTCGATCGTGTCATCGGCCGCGAGAAGGAAATCGAGCGCGTGGTGCAGATCCTGTGCCGGCGCACGAAAAATAACCCGGCCCTCATCGGTGAGCCTGGCGTCGGTAAAACGGCCATTGTCGAAGGCCTGGCCCAACGCATCGTCGAAGGCAACGTGCCGGAGCTGCTGCTCAATAAACGCGTGCTGACGCTCGATGTCGGCTCGTTGGTCGCGGGCACGATGTATCGCGGCCAATTTGAAGAGCGGCTCAAGAAGGTGATCGAAGAGATCAAGAACACGGCCAGCATCCTCTTCATTGACGAAGTGCATATGCTGGTGGGCGCAGGCTCGGCCGGCAGCGCGGTCGACGCGGCGAATATCCTCAAGCCGGCGCTCTCACGCGGTGAGCTGCAGTGCATCGGCGCCACAACGCTGGACGAGTATCGCCGCTACATCGAAGGCGACGCCGCGTTGGAGCGCCGCTTCCAGCCAGTGCAGGTCTTCGAGCCGACCATCGAAGAAACCGTGGAGATTCTGCGCGGCGTCAAGGGCGCCTACGAGACCCATCATAAGCTGGAAATTACCGAAGATGCGATCCATGCCGCGGCCACGCTGGCCGCGCGTTATGTCGTGGATCGCTTCTTGCCCGACAAGGCCATTGACGTGATTGATGAGGCCGCCAGCCGCGTGCGGATGTACAAGGCGCCCTATGCACGCAATTTGCGCGAGACCTTCGTCACCCTGAAGTCGCTGCAAAAAGAAAAAGAAGAAGCCTTGAACACGCAGCGCTACGACGACGCCATTGACCTGCGCTACCGCGAGGTAGAGCTGGAACATGAGCTTGATCAGCTGCGGATGGGCTGGGAAGATGTAGACAATCGCCCCAAAGTGATGGCAGAAGATGTGGCGGAAGTCGTTTCCATGTGGACTGGCATCCCGCTCATGCGCATTGCAGGCGAAGAGTCGGCGCGTTTGCTTGAAATGGAGCAGGAACTGCACCGCCGCGTGGTAGGCCAACAAGAGGCCATTGACGCCGTCAGCAAGGCGGTGCGCCGCGCCCGCGCCGGGCTCAAGGACCCCAAACGTCCGATTGCCACCCTGATCTTCCTCGGCCCCACGGGCGTGGGCAAGACGCTGCTGGCCAAGACGCTGGCTGAATTCCTATTTGGCAGCGAAGAGGCGCTCATCAAGATTGACATGAGCGAGTTCATGGAACGGCATAATGTCAGTCGCCTGGTGGGCGCGCCGCCCGGGTACATCGGCTATGAAGAGGGCGGTCAATTGACCGAGGCCGTGCGTCGTCGCCCCTACTCGGTCGTGCTGCTGGATGAGATCGAAAAAGCCCATCCTGAAGTCTTCAACATGCTGCTGCAAATCATGGAAGATGGGCACTTGAGCGACGCTAAAGGCCGCCGCGTTGATTTCCGCAACGCCATCATCATCATGACCTCGAACGTGGGCGCGCAGTTGATCAAGCGCGCAACCAGCCTGGGTTTCATCCCGAACCGGGATGAACAAAAGAAGATCGAAGATGAATACCAGGCCATGCGCGAGCGGGTGACCGACGCGCTCAAGAAGACTTTCCGGCCGGAATTCCTGAACCGCGTTGACGGCGTGATGGTCTTCCGCGCGCTGACCAAGCAGCAAATCACCGACATCGTTGACCTGGAGCTGAAGCGGGTGCACTGGCAGCTTAGTGAGCACAACATCAGCTTGCAGATCAGCGACGCCACCAAGGAACATGTCGCCAACATCGGCTATGATCCAGACTACGGCGCTCGCCCGCTGCGCCGAGCCATCCAGAATCTGCTGGATGACCCGTTGAGCGAAGGGGTCCTCGCGGGCCGCTTCAGCCCTGGCGACACCGTCCTGGCAGACTACAATCCAGACACGAAAGAAATCGAACTCAAGGTGATTGCCTCCACGCCCGCGCCTGCCAGTGTGCTGGACGATCTGGTCATGGAGCAGCTGCTGGAGCCTGTCCTGGAGTAGACGCCAGTAAGCAAAAGAACTGCACAGCAAAACGAATACACCATGGGGAGCTGGGAGTATGCCCGGTTGAGAGGAAGTCCCTGGCCGTCAGGCCACTGGCTTCGACCCTTTGAACCTGACCTGGATAATGCCGGCGTAGGGACATGCTGTTGTCGCGCACAAGGCCGCTTCACTCAGGTGAGGCGGCCTTTTTTGTTAGAATCAGTCAGAACCTGAGGAATCATGCGAGCCATCGTAGTCGCAGGCAGTCCAGAGGTCAGGCGACCGGCAGGACTGCAGCCAGAACCTGGAGACCTGGTGATTGGCGCAGACTTGGGCGCGGCGCACTGCCTGCGCTGGGGTTGGCGCCCCAACCTGGTCATTGGAGACCTGGATTCGCTGCCGGCCGCGGCGCATGCCACACTGGCCGCCCAGGGCAGCCCGTTCATCATCATGTCCACGCGCAAGGATGAGACAGACCTGGAACTGGCGCTTGACCATGCCCTGCAGGCAGGCGCCGCGGTCATTGTGATCGTGGGTGTTTTGGGCGGGCGGATTGACCACACGCTGGCCAATCTCCTGCTCTTGACGCGCGCGGATTTGGCCGCATGCGATGTGTCCATGGTGGACGGCAATCAAACCGTACGCGCGCTGCGGCCAGGACGGCCGCTGACCGTTGCCGGTCAACCAGGCGACACGTTGTCGCTCATTCCAGTCGGCGGCGCGGCCATCGGCGTGACCGCACGCCACGTCGAATGGCCGCTGCATGAGGCCGCACTGGCATTAGGCTCCGCGCGCGGCGTCAGCAATATCCTGATCGGCCCGACCGCCGAGCTGAGTATCGAACAAGGCCTGATCCTGGTTGTACACATCAAGGACAATCCCAATGCCTAGACGAAAATTCCTGAATTCCGCTTTCATCGCCCTGCTGATCTTGCTGGGCGTGGTCGCCTGTGTTCCGGCGGCGCCAGCGCCGACCACCAAACCACCCGCACTTCGCACGCTGACCATCATGACGCATGACAGCTTTGCCGCGAGCGAAGCGGTGATCAAACAGTTCGAAGACGCCAACCACGTCACGGTCAACATCGTGAAGGCCAACGACGCGGGCAGCGCGCTCAACCAGGCTATCCTGAGCAAGGACAATCCGCTGGCCGATGTCTTCTTTGGGGTGGACAACACCTTTCTCAGCCGCGCGCTGAACAGCGGTATTTTCGAGCCCTACCAATCCCCGCGCCTGGCTGACATCCCGGCCGATCTGCAGCTCGACCCGCAGTTCCGCCTGCTGCCCGTTGACTTTGGTTATATCTGCCTGAATTATGACAAGCAGTGGTTTGCCGACAGGCAGCTGCCTGCGCCACAGACCCTGGAAGACCTGGTCAAGCCAGCGTACAAGAGCCTGCTGGTGGTGGAAAACCCGGCCACGTCATCCCCGGGCCTGGCCTTCTTGCTCGCCAGCATCGCCCACTTCGGCCCGGATGGTTACCTGGCCTGGTGGAAGGCATTGCGCGCCAACGACGTACTGGTCAGCGATGGTTGGGAGGATGCCTACTACACGCAGTTCAGCGGCAGCAGCGGGAAAGGCCCGCGCCCCCTTGTGGTTAGCTACGCCACCAGCCCGGCGGCTGAGGTTTTCTTCAGTGAAGGCAAATTGACGACGCCGCCGACTGGGAACATTCTGCCAGACGGCGCCAGCTTCCGCCAAATCGAATTCGTCGGCATGCTCAAGGGGTCGCCCAATCGTGATCTGGCCGCCAAATGGATTGACTTCATGCTCAGCCCTGCCTTCCAGGAAGACATTCCGTTGCAAATGTTTGTCTACCCGGCCAATCGGACGGCCAGCCTGCCCGCGATCTTCGCGCAGTTTGCCGGTCAGCCGGCCGCGCCGGCCATCCTGCCTGCGGACGCCATCAGCCAACAGCGGGACGCGTGGATTGACGCGTGGACCACGGCAGTGCTGCGATAGAAAATTGGAGACCAGAGATTGGGGACCGGAGAGCGCAGATTGGAGACTAAAAAGGATGAGAAGAAGCTGACGGAGCAGAGCAAGCAGGGCAGGCGCGCACTGAGATGGCAGACCGCGGCGCTGATGATCCCGCTGGTGTTCCTGGCCGTCTTTTTCTTCTATCCTTTGTTCGAGATTCTGCGCGTCAGCCTGGCGCCCGACGGCCGGCTTGACCTGACGCCGCTGGCCGTACTCGTCCAGCAGTCGTACTATGGCCGCGTGCTCTGGTTTACCACGTGGCAGGCGACTGTCTCGACTCTCCTCACCCTGGCCGTAGGCCTGCCCGCGGCTTACGTGTTCGCGCGCTACACGTTTCCTGTCAAAACCGTGCTGCGGGCGCTCAGTACGGTTCCCTTCGTCATGCCGACGGTCGTGGTGGCGGCGGCCTTCAGCGCCCTGCTTGGCCCCAACGGGGAAGTAAACCGCTGGCTCATGCACGCGTTTCAGCTCAGTCAGCCGCCGGTCCAGATTCAGCAAACCATTTGGATGATCCTGTTGGCGCACGTCTTCTACAACGCCACCATCGTGCTGCGCATGGTAGGCGGCTTTTGGGCGAATTTGGACCCCCGGCTCGAACAGGCCGCAGCCGTATTGGGCGCCAGCCGCTGGCAAGTTTTCCGTGAGATTACGCTGCCCCTACTGCTGCCGTCGTTGACCGCGGCCAGCCTGCTGATTTTCCTCTTCTGTTTCACCAGTTTCGGCGTCATCTTGATCCTGGGCGGCCCGCGCTTCGCCACCCTGGAGGTCGAAATCTATCGCCAGGCGGTCAACCTCTTCCGCCTGCCGGTGGCCGCGGCGCTGGCGTTGGTGCAGATGGCGATCACCTTGGCGGTGATGATGGTCTACACGCGCGTGCAAGCGCGAGCCGCCACCGCGCTCAACTTCAAACCGCAGCGGGCCACACAGCAGCGCATGACAGGCTGGCGTCAGCGCCTGGTGGTGGGGTCGGGCATCAGCCTCCTCTTTGGGCTGCTTCTGGCGCCCCTGGCGGCGTTGATCGCGCGCTCCGTCAGCACAGCGAACGGCGTTAGCTTGGCTTACTACCATGAGCTTTTCATCAACCGGCGCCAGTCCATCCTCTTCGTGCCGCCGGTGGAGGCGCTGCGCAATTCGCTTGTCTTCGCCGCGGCGGCGCTGGCGTTGGCGCTGGTCCTCG
Organism: Anaerolineae bacterium; assembly: GCA_044228345.1. Taxonomy (GTDB): domain Bacteria; phylum Chloroflexota; class Anaerolineae; order SSC4; family Amarolineaceae; genus Amarolinea. Next base: position 8,967 of record JBGAVB010000045.1, read on the forward strand.
GCGTACTCAGCGCCTATCTGCTGGCGAGGCCGCGCCAGCGCGCGACGGCCTGGCTCGATCCAATCTTCATGCTGCCCCTCGGCACCTCATCGGTCACACTCGGCCTCGGTTTCCTGGTGGCACTGGACTCTCCCCCGCTCAATCTGCGCGCCTCGCCGCTGCTCATACCGCTGGCGCACACCCTGGTTGCGCTGCCGTTCGTCATTCGCAGCCTGCTGCCCGTGCTGCGCGGCATCCATCCGCACCTGCGCGAGGCCGCCGCGGTGCTCGGCGCCGCGCCCGACCGCGTCCGCCGCGAGGTTGACCTGCCGATCCTCGCGCCGGCGCTGATCGTGGGCGCGGTCTTTGCCGTCACCGTCTCCTTGGGGGAATTCGGCGCCACCGTGCTCATTGCGCGGCCCCAAACGCCGACCCTGCCCCTGGCGATCTACCGCTTCCTGGGTCAGCCCGGCGCATTGAATTACGGCCAGGCCCTGGCCGCCAGCAGCCTGCTCATGCTGGTTTGCGCGGTCGGCTTCATCCTGCTGGAGCGGATGCGGTATGGAGAGATGGGGGAGTTTTAGGAGAGATCAGAGATTGGAGACGTGGGGTGACCTTGATGTTGAGTGTGAATGGGGTGTCGAAGGCGTTTGGGACGACGCGGGTGCTGCGAGAGGTGTCGTTGACCGTGGCTGACGGCGAGATCGCCTGCCTGTTGGGGCCAAGCGGCTGCGGCAAGACCACCCTGCTGCGCATCGTGGCCGGGCTGGAGCAGGCGGATGAGGGTGCGGTCAGCTACGCGGGCCGCGACCTGACGCGAGTGGCCGTGCATCAGCGCGGTTTTGGGCTGATGTTCCAAGATTTTGCCCTCTTTCCCCATCGCAACGTCGCGGACAACATTGCCTTTGGCCTGCGCATGCAAGGCGCCGCGCCAGATGGCATCCGCCAGCGCGTGGATGAGATGCTGGCGCTGGTCAACCTGCGCGGCTTCGGCGCCCGCCGCGTGCACGAGCTGTCCGGCGGTGAACAGCAGCGGGTCGCCCTGGCGCGCAGTCTGGCCCCGCAGCCGCAGCTCCTCATGCTCGACGAGCCGCTGGGATCCCTCGACCGCACCTTACGCGCGGACCTGCTGAGCGAGCTGCGCACAATCCTCAAGCGTGTGGGGCTGACCACGCTCTACGTCACCCATGATCAGCAAGAGGCGTTTGCCATCGCAGATCACATCTTGATCATGCGCGATGGGCAAATCGTCCAACGCGGCGCGCCCGAAGAGGTCTACCAGCAGCCCGCCAACCGCGGTGTGGCTCAATTCTTGGGGCTGAACAATCTGATCGCTGGGCGCTGGGCGATTGGCCCCGCCGGCGCGGTGGTGCAGACGGACCTCGGCCCCTTGCAGCTTACCCCGGCCCTGAGCGACGCCGCACAGCCGGGCGACGCGGTCATCGTGCTGATCCGGCCAGAAGCTGCGCGCGCGGCGGCAGACGGCGCGCCGGGGCCTAATCTCATCCACGGCCAGGTGGTGCGTCGCACGTTCCGCGGCAGCTATTTTGGCATTGAGTTTCAGGCCGATGGGTTAGCGACGCCCTTGCAGTTCGAACTACCACTGGCTGACGCAAGCATGGAAGGTGCGCGGCTCAGTCTGGCCCTGGCGCCCAGCGCGCTCACGCTGATCTCGGCATAGCCACGGTGTAACCGACAAGAACACTTGTGCTATTTTGACAACTGGCGTGGTTTCCTCTACAATACAGATTGCTGTCACCGTGGCCGCGGCGCCACGTTGGATTGAGCACAGTACGAACGGAAAGGACACAGAACAATGTGGCAGAGAATCACGATCGTCGGTAACCTCGGTTCCGACCCCGAAATGCGTTACACCCCTAGCGGCGTCCCCGTCACCAGTTTCAGCGTCGCCGTCAACCGCAAGGTCAAGCTGCAGGATGGCTCGGTGCAGGAAAAAACCACCTGGTTCCGCGTCACCGCGTGGCGACAATTGGCCGAAACATGCAGCCAGTACCTGAGCAAAGGGCGCATGGTATTGATTGAAGGCGAAGTAGAGGTCTCGGCCTATGCGGCGCAGGATGGCACGCCGCGAGCGTCCCTCGAGTTAACCGCGCGCGATGTGCGCTTCCTGGGCGGCCGCAGTGATGCCCCGGCGCCAGGCGTCGCCAGCGGCGCGCCTACGGGCGCGTACAATGCTGCGCCGCAGCGCGCCGCGCCGCGGCCAGCCGCGAGCGGCGCTCCAAGCAATTTTGGCCCACCCCCACCCGAGTTGCATGACGAAGAGATCCCATTCTGAGTGCCGTCGCACACAGTTCCCCCTGGTATCCTGACGTCCGCGCGCCAGGGGGACTGTGCGCAGACGCAATCGAGCACAACGATCCACATCGCTTAGCGAGGAGTACATCATGCCAGCCAATCGCCCGCCTG
>JBGAVB010000460.1:0-2251 GCA_044228345.1 Anaerolineae bacterium
AGGTGGAACGGCAGTCAGCAGGGCATGCGCCAGCGCGTCATCGCCTGCGAACAGGCGATAGGCGTTGGGCGCCAGCGCCAGGTCGGCGTCTGGCAGGGCTGCGGGAATGATAGCGCCCAAACCGGCGGCTTGCAGGGCGGGCGCTGCGGCCTGCGCGGTCTCCGTCTGCCACGGACCGATGATAGCCACAACCCCTGGGTCAGCGGCCAGCGCGGCGACTTGACGCGCGGCGGTGGCGGGTGCGCCGTCGTCATTCAGCGCGACCAGCTCGATGCCATAGCTAGCCGCGTCGCCGGCCGCATTGCGCTGCTGTAACGCCAACTTGACCGCGGCCAACACCTCATAACCCAGCGGCCGATAGACGCCTTCGAACGGCGCAATCAGGCCGATTTTCAGCGTAGGACGCGTGGGGGTGCAGCTTGTGAGCAGCGCCGCGCACGCGATCGTCATGAACCAGCCAGCAAGGCGAAATCGGAGCGAGTGCGTTTGGGAAGAGGTCATCGGCATGTCAAGGGTTCGACACTGACAGAGCGGGCGGTCATCCAATGACCGCCCGCCCTGGAGATTACTTGCGATTTTCGTAGGCTTTGACATTGGCGGCGTGTTGTTCAGCGGTGACCGCAAACACGTGCCCGCCATCGCCTGTGGCTACGAAGTAGAGGTATTCCGTCGTCGCCGGCGCGATGACCGCTTCGATGGCCGTGATGCCTGGGCTGCAAATGGGGCCAGGCGGCAAGCCGGTGTAGAGATAGGTGTTATAGGGCGACTGAACGGTTTGGTATTCCTCCAGCAGCACAGGCGATTTCCACCATTGACCGGTCGCTGGCTGGTAGCCCATAGCATACTGAACGGTGGGATCCGCATTTAGCAGCATGCCTTTGGCGACGCGGTTGAGATAGACACTCGCCACAATCGGCCGTTCGTCCAGGCGCGGCGTCTCGCGTTCCACAATCGCCGCGATGGTCAGCAATTGGTGCAGCGACAGGCCGCGTGTTTGCGCTTGCGCGATCATGTCCGGCGTGACCTTGTCGGCGAAATTGTCGAGCATGCGCCCGATCAAGTCGGCCGGCTTGGCGTTTGCTGGCAACCGGTACGTATCGGGGAATAGGTAGCCTTCAAGGGAAGCGCCAGGCGGACGGTTTGCCAGGAAAGGATATGTTTTTGTCAGGCCAATCAGCTTCAGGTCGGTGGTGCGCACCGCGGCCAGAAAAGCAGAGCCATCCATGATCTTCTGTTCCGTCAGCAGATCCGCGATCTCTTCGGCGCGCAAGCCTTCGGGGATGGTGACGCTGACTTCGATGAAGCGCGCTTTTTGCAGCGCCGCGGCAATTTCAGGCATCGTCATGGAGGGGGAGAGCAGGAAATCTCCAGCTTCAAGGCTCAGATCAATGCGGTTGTAACGCATGTAGAGTCGGAAGAGGGCCTCATCGGTGATGAAACCCGCCTGCAGCAGCCGGTCAGCCACCACGGTGGCCGGCTCGCCTACGTTGACCGTGAATGGCACCAGGGCTGTTGCGTTGGGATTGGCGGGTCGTTCCACATCGGCCTGGCGCATGCGCAGATAGAAGCCAATGAACGTGTTTTCCAGGTTATCAAGGCTAAGAGCCTGGCTCAGGCCCTGGTCGTCGGCCTGAATGAACTGCGCATTGGCGGTCGCTACCTCAGCGTGCAATTGGCTGCGAAGGTGCGTCAGGATGGTCTGCCCGATGAACACAAGCGCAATGACGACGCCCGCAAAGCCAAGCAGGCGTACGACGTTGCTGCCATTGAGCGCCCGCCGCAGGTAAAAGCGCCAGTCCCCGCGGCGATGAGCCTGCAACTCGGCCAATTGACGTTGACGCCGCACGAGCTGCCGACGTTGTAAATTATCTTGATTCGGCATGGTCCAAATAGCTCTGTAATATGATGGCCGCAGCCACTGCATCTACGCCTGGCGCGTCTCGCCGGCGGCGTCCCATCGCGCGCAGGTGCTCTTCAGCTTCGAAGGTCGAGAGACGCTCGTCCCAAAGCATCACCGGCACCGGCGCCACCGCGGCCAGGCGTTGTGCATAGCGCGCGGTTTGCTGAGCCTGCGGCCCTACGCTGCCATCATCGTTGAGCGGATAGCCCACCAGAAGCCCCACGGCCCGCTGTTCCTCAAGCAGGCGAATAACGCGCGCCTGATCTTCCGCGCGCGAGCCGCGTTCAAAAACGGTCAGCGGGCGGGTGAGGGTTCCTCGCTCATCGCACACCGCCACGCCCACGCGGCGGT
>JBGAVB010000461.1:0-1971 GCA_044228345.1 Anaerolineae bacterium
CTGCTCAACAGCCTGCGCTGCCACGCGGGCCAGCGCTTCCTGCGCGCTGGCGATGTCGCCCAGGGCCTGGTAGGCCTCATCCGCGCCGAGCGACGTCACGGTCATCGCGTCCACGCCCTGCTGTGCGGAGGCGAGGGCATCGCCCAGGCGGCCCTGGTTCTGAAGGTAATGGGCCAGGGCGGCATAGCCGTCGGGGTCGCGCGGGGCGGCGCGGATGGCCTGGCGATACCAATCTTCCGCCTCGCGCGTCAAGGCCAGCGTCACCGTGAGGGTGGACGTAAATGAAACCGCCGGCGCCGCCTCGACCGCCGGGTACGGGGCGTCGGCCGCTGACGCGGCGTGAGTGCTCTGCAGGGCCAGGTTGCCCAGGGCGATGTAGGCCCGAGCATCTTGGGGCGCAATGCGAACCGCCTCTTGGAAATGCGCCCTGGCCTGATCGTTTTGGCTCTGCGTTTGGGCCAATTGACCCCAGCCCAGGAGGGTGTCCAGCGGGCTGATGAGGCGGGTCTGCTGGACGATGACGGCGCGGCTGTACCAGGCGTCAGCCTCGGCGTAGCGGCCCTGGCGATGGTAGACCACAGCCAAACCCGCGTAGCCGTCTGGCTCCGTGGGGTCAATCGCCAACGCGCGGCGGAAAATCGCTTCCGCCTCGGTCAGGCGGCCGCGATCGCGCAGCAGGTTGCCCAGCGGGGTCAGGAATTCGAGATCATTGGGCGATAGGCGGAGCGCGCTTTGATACGCCTGCACGGCCGGCTCGGTCAAGCCTTTGCTGCCCAGCAGCGGCGCGAGTTTGCTGAAATAGGTCAGGGTGTCCGGCGGAATGGTCGCCCCAATCGCCTGGGCATAAGCCGCAGCCGCCGCGTCCGGTTGATCGAGCAGCAGCGCCAGATCGCCCATCTCCTGGAACCACTCGCCATGCGTGTTGTCGGCCGCGGTGGCGCGTGTGTACAACGCCAACGCCTCGGTCGGTTTTGCCTGGGCCGCGGCGACGCGCGCCAGGCCGGCGAGGGCGAATGGAGATTGGGGATCGGAGACCGGAGATTGGAGATTGGAGACCGGAGATTGGAGACCGGAGACCGGAGGCCGGAGATCGGACCTGTCCCGGCCGGTGACATGAGAAAAGGCGGCAATTGCGCCGGCGTAGTCCGATGACGCGAGCAGGGCCTGGCCCAGGCCGTACCACGCGATGGAGGAGTCGGTCTGGGTCAAGGCGCGGCGGAAGGCGTCAGCGGCCTCGGCCCAGCGCTGTTGGCCGAGCAGGGTGTTGCCGGTGACGATGAGCGACGGCGCGGTTGGGGAGATGACGCGGTACAACTCGAAGCCGTCGCCGGCAAAGAGGCGCGTCACCTGCACGTCCGACGCGGACTTCGGCGAGTTCAGTCGAGCCGCGCTGGCGGCAGCTGCCAGGGTGCGCAGCTGCCAGGCCAGTTCACGCGCGTCGCGCAGCAGAATGAGATGGGTCTGATAGCGGGCCAGCGTGTCGAGCAGCGGCCCATCTACGAAGCGGGCGCGGGTGAAGGCATCTACATCCTGGCTGCGCTGAATCGCCTCGGGCTGGCGCGCAGCCGGGAATTCTTCGCTCGTGGTGGTGTAGCGATGCGCGACGACGTAGCGACGGCTGACCGCGGCTGGAATGACCTGGTTGGTCTCATAATCGCTGAGGATGACCGTGTCATCGGGCAGCTGCCGCAGGGCCGTCTCCACGGAGGCGGGCAGATTGCGCGGCACATCAAGCGTCGCGGCGAAGGTCTGCATGCGCCCTTGAATGGCCGGGATGCGCACCAGGGTCAAGATAATCAGCACTGCGGCGAGCACATACTCAATCTTCAATCTTGAATCTGCTATCTTCAATCTTGAACCGAAAATCTGCAATCCCCTGCGCAAGCTGTAGAAAAGAGCAGCGCCCAGAATCAGGGCAAGGGGCAACGGCCAGGTGAAACGATAGAGCATCCACGGCGTCACCACGCGGCC
>JBGAVB010000461.1:1981-2246 GCA_044228345.1 Anaerolineae bacterium
GGATGAGCGCTGGCACCCAGATGGTGTCCCAGCCGCACCGTCAGTGCCAGGGCCAGGCTGAGGGGGAGCATGAACAGGGTGGCCGCGATGTTCAGCGCCACCTGATGGGCGGCGACAGCCACCGCGCCCAGCGGCGCCAGCAGCAGCGCCAGCAAAGTGCCCGCATCCCACAGCAGATCGGGATGGCTCATGTAGCGCGCGGGGCTGAAAATCAAGAGGCCCTGGCCGTTGATCTGGCTCCAGAGGCGGTAGAGCAAGAACGGAT
>JBGAVB010000462.1:0-2244 GCA_044228345.1 Anaerolineae bacterium
GGGGACCAGCGCCACACAGCCGCTGCCCGGCAGCCAGCAGCAGAACGGCATTGTGATCGAAGATGGCGCGCACGACAACCAGGTGGGAGACACCGCCAGCACGCTCTTGTCGTGGCCGGGAAACATCGTCCGTTACAACAGTTCCCAGGGCATCATCGTGCGCGGCGCGACGACGCTCAACAACCGGCTTTCGGGCAACATCGTGCTGAACGGGCCTGGCCCAACCATTGACCTGGGCGGCGATGGCATGACGCCCAATGACACAGGCGACCCGGATGAAGGGCCGAACCGGCTGCAAAACACTTCAGAGCTTCTCGACGCTGTCTATCCCGACGCGGGGCCGGGCGGGCCGGCCATCTTCAATCCCATCTCGATCACCTATCGCGTGGACTCTGCGCTCATCAACGCCTCCTACCCCATCACGATCGAGTTTTTCCGCGCCGACAGCATGGCCTCCGGGCAGGCGTTGAGTTACCTGGGCGCAGCGTCCTATACGGCGCCCAACGCGCAATCTGCGGTCAGCGTGCTGATGTACCCGATTCAGCCAACGAACTTCTGGTGGCCCATCGTGGCGACAGCGACCGACGGACAAGGAAACACCAGCGAGCTTTCGCCTCCCATCTGCCCCGGCGCGCACCCGGATGTCAATCGTTCCGGCCGCGTCGACATCGTGGACATCATGCTGATTGCACATCTGCTGGGGCGCACGCCGTCCGTGTACGACTCGAATTGCGACGGCCTGCTCGATGTGATTGACTTGCGCGCCGCCGCGGCCGCGTGGCAGCCCGGCGCGCCGTAGCGTGTTATCACCGCCAGGGCCGCCAGCGTTTAGCCGTCAAGAGCCAAACATAGCGCCGGGTGCATTGCAGTTTTGGGGCGCAGCCTCCGAAGGGAGGCTTGGCAGTGGTTGCAGCGATTTCAATCGCCCGCCCCGCCCCAGGCGCAATTGACCCATCTTGTGTCCCCGTGTAAAATAGGACATCCTGTTCGCTCAATTCGTGTCTCTGCAACGCCTGGCACGGCCGGGATCGCCCAGGGTATGCGTCAACGCCGTGCATATCCACCACACCTTCTGGAAGGAGCTGCCCGTGAACGACAAACGTGAGATTCGCGCCTGGTATTTTTACGACTGGGCCAATTCGGCCTTTTCGACCACCGTCGTCACCGTTTTTCTTGGCCCTTACCTGACCGCGATCACCAAAGCGGCCGCTGACGCCAACGGCTTCGTCTACCCGCTCGGCATCAAAGTCGGCGCAGGTTCCTTCTTCCCCTACATGGTGTCGCTCTCCGTTTTGCTGCAGGTTGTTTTGCTGCCTGTTCTTGGCGCCATTGCCGACTACTCGCACCTGAAGAAGCAAATGCTGACGCTTTTTGCCTACATCGGCGCCTTTGCCACGATGTGTATGTATTTTCTGCAAGGGAGCAATTATCTACTCGGCGGCCTTCTATTTCTCATCAGCAACCTGAGCTTCGGCGCCTCGATCGTCTTCTATAACGCCTTCTTGCCCGAAATTGCCAGCGCGGATCGCCGCGACGCGGTGTCTGCCATGGGCTTTGCCATTGGTTACCTCGGCGGCGGCCTGCTCTTGGCGCTCAACCTGGTCTTGTTCTCGCGCGCCGAATCTTTCGGCCTGGACACTTCCATGGCCGTGCGTATCAGCCTGGTGTCGGCCGGCGTGTGGTGGGCCATTTTCACCCTGATCCCAATCAGAATGCTCAAGGCGCGTGAGGCGCGGCGCCAGCTGCCCGCCGGCGAACGTTACGCCACCATCGGCTTCAAGCAGCTCCGTTCGACCCTGAGCAAACTCCCCACCTTCCCGCAGACGCTGCTTTTCTTGATTGCCTACCTGCTGTATAACGACGGCATCCAGACCGTGATTGCGCTCTCGTCGCAGTTTGGGCAGGAGGAACTCAAGCTGTCCATTTCAACCCTGACCGCGGTCATCCTGATGGTGCAGTTCATTGCCTTCTTTGGCGCGACGATCTTTGGCCGCATTTCTCAGTATGTGGGCACGAAGAACGCCATCTTTGGCAGTCTCATCATCTGGACAGGCGTCGTGATCTACACCTACGGCGTGCTGAAGGCCGGCGACACGATCGGATTCTTCGCGGTGGGCGCGGCCATTGCCGTGGTCCTCGGCGGCAGCCAGGCTCTCAGCCGCTCCCTCTTCTCGCAAATGATTCCCCGCGGCCAAGAGGCCGAATACTTCAGCCTGTACGAGATTAGCGAACGCGGCACGAGTT
>JBGAVB010000463.1:0-2243 GCA_044228345.1 Anaerolineae bacterium
ACGCAGCAGATCTTGAGCCAGGTGGCGCCTTTGTTCTTGCCAACCACTTCCAACGACTTGCCGCGCGTGGCGCGGCCGACAATCGCATACGCCGTGGAAGGGCCAGAACGTACGTTGACCAGGTCTTCCGTGACGGTCACAGTCGGCCCGGCAGCCGCGGGCGTCAGGGCAGTCGGATCAGATGGAGAGGGTGCAGCCAAAGCAAAGGTTGGCAGGGCAGTCAGCAGAACGAATGTGAGCAAGACGGCGCGGCGCAGGAACACGAGACGAGACATCAGCTCCTCCTAAGAAGATTGAGAGAAAAGGCGTGTGGTTTGGAAACGAAGAACGCACCGGGCAGAAAAGGGCCTGCCGGTGCGTTCTTCGTTGTCATGCTATTTGGGCATGCGGGCCAGGGCATCGTAGGCGGGGCGGCCAGCAATACCGAACTGCGCCAGCTCTGTACCCGGATTGGTGATGCCGAAGTTCAGGTTCCAGAGGAACATAGGGCCAACCCAACCCCAGGAGCGCGCCATCTGGTAGGCTTGCACCAGCCAGGCGGCCTGCTCTTCGGGCGAATTGTCGTTGGCATAGCCATAGTTATTGTTGACGGCCGGGCCAATCGCCCAACCGAACTCGGTCGGCCAGATGCGCTTGCCGCCATCGCCATTGGCCACCATCACGTTGCGGTAGCCTTCCATCGTGCCGCGGAAGCACCAGGAATGATGATGATTGTCGAAGGGGCCGCGGAAAGAGGCGCTCGGATCTTGAACCGTACGCCAGTCGCCGTCCGCCGGGCAGTTATAGCCGCTGGGATGCGCGCCGATCGCGTCGCTGTAGTTCTTCAGGCCCGCGCGGTACATCGCCTGCAAGTACTCGATGTCGTCAATGGCCTGGCCGCCGCCGCCGCCCGTGGGCGTGGGCGCGCCGCTGACCACAATCATGCCGGGGCACGCGCCCTTGATCGCGCGGTAGGCGGCGGCCAGGAGTTGGACGTAGCGGCCTGGATTAATCGGCTCGCCGCCCCATTCATACCACAGGTTCTGTTCGTTCCACACCTCAACCGCCTGCACGCGGCCGCAGTAACGGCTGGCAAACGCGCGTACGAAATTGGCGTAGGTGCCAGGATCAGCCGGTGGACCTTCCACATCGAAGTTGCTGTTGCCAGGCCGCGCCCACTGCGGCGCCTTGACGATGCTGGCCAGGATGCTCAGGCCGTTGCCGTTGAACTGGCCGACCATGTCATCCAGGCCGCCGAAGTCAATCTGGCCGGGCTGGCCCTCAAAATCTTTCCACGGCAATTGGAACTTGATCCAGTTGAAGCCCATGTTTTTGACCGCGCCGACGATAAAGCCCTTGTCCGCGCTGGCGTCCACCTGGATGCCGTAGCCAAAGAAACCGGCCGCGCGCACGTTGGGCGCGGGCGCGGAGGCCGCGCGTTTGACTGTCGCCGCCGGCGGAGGCGCAGAAGCAGCCGCTTGAGGCACCGCGCTCAGGTCGCCGTTGGCTTTCACCAGCGCGGCGTTGATCCAGCCTTGCTTGCTGCTCACGCAGCAGATTTTCAGCCAGGTGGCGCCTGCGTTCTTACCCACGACTTCCAGCGACTTGCCGCGCGTGGCGCGGCCGATAATCCCATACGCCGTGGAGGGGCCAGAACGTACGTTGACCAGGTCTTCGGTCACGGTTACGGTCGGCCCGGAGGCCATAGGGGCCAAATTTGTCAAGCCAGGTTGGGGAAGCGCCGCCAGGGATATGGCCGGCAGCGCGGTGAGCAGCATGAGGGTGAGAAACAGGGCGCGACGCAGCAGCAACAGACGAGACATAGGGTCCTCCTCACGAAAGCAATGGATATCGTACTTGAAGGGCGCCGCGCGTGGCATCCATCTGCGCTTCGACTTCGCTCAGGGCAAGCGCGCACGCGACGCCGACTGGCGCAGGCGAGCGGCTCGACTGAGACCTCGCCGAATTCCTGGATGCGGAACACCCGTTCGCCCCGAATTGATTCGGCAGGAGAGGCGCATCAGATGATGCGCCTCTCCTGTTCGGGCCTACTTGGGCATGCGGGCCAGGGCATCGTAGGCCGGCCGACCGGCGATGCCGAACTGCGCCAGCTCCGTGCCAGGGTTGGTGATGCCAAAATTGAGGTTCCAGAGGAACATGGGGCCAACCCAGCCCCAGGAGCGGGCCATCTGGTAGGCTTGCACGAGCCAGGCGGCCTGTTCTTCCGGCGTGTTGTCGTTGGCGTAACCGTAGTTGTTATTGAC
>JBGAVB010000464.1:0-2238 GCA_044228345.1 Anaerolineae bacterium
AGCCTGGCGCTGATGATTATGGTGCTCAGTTTCTCCTTCGCCGGCGATGGACTGCGCGACGCGTTCGATCCGAAGTCAGGCTGAAGGTTCTGAAGGGGGAAAGCCGTGAATCTCATGGACGAGGCTCGTGAACGGGCCGTTGAGGTGCTGCAGCGCTGCAGTACGCCGATCGGTTTCAAAGCATCGGGGCTGGCCCGCGGCTACCCGCACGTGTGGGCGCGCGACAGCATGATCACCGCCCTGGGCGCGGCGTGGGCCGAGCCATCGCTCTTCCTGGCGCCCTTCCGCGCCTCGCTCGACACCCTGGGCGCGTATCAGTCGGCGCTGGGCCTCATTCCCCTCAACGTGGACGTCGCCAGCCAGACTGTCTCCACCGAAAACGCAGGCGCGGTGGATGCCAACCTGTGGTACATCCTGGGCCATTACTACCACTGGTTGCTCACGCACGATGAGGCCTATCTGCACGCCGCGTTTCCCCATCTGCAGCGCGCGCTGCTCTGGCTGCGCTACCAGGACATGAACGAATGCGGCCTGCTCGAAGTGCCAGAGGCCGGCGATTGGATGGATTTGCTCTCCGTCCGTTATAATGTCCTGTATGACAACGCCCTGTACGTTGCTTGCCTGGTTGCCTTTGTGCGCATGGCCGCGGCCTGCAACGCAGACGCCGGCGGGGCGGCCATTTGGGCCGATGGGGTGGGCGAACGGCTGAACCTGCTGCTGTGGGTCAACCGCTGCTGGGAGCCAGAGCATTGGGCCGAGCAGTTGGCGCGGCTCAAGGCGATGCGCCTGGAATGGTATATGCTTTATCACAACGTGGGCACCATCTCCAGCCGGCCGTTTTATCTGCCCTGGGTGGCTTTTCGTGAGTTTGGCGACTACTGCGATGTCCTGGGCAATACGCTGGCCATCCTCACCGGCGTGGCCGACAGCGAGCGGCGGGAGATCATTCTGCGCCATCTGTACCAGGTGGGCGCGGGCAGTCCTTATCCGAGCAAGGCCATTCATCCCGTGATCTATCCGGGCCAGGCTGAGTGGCGCGAATACTATCGCAGCCGCAACCTCAACCTGCCGCATCAGTATCACAACGGCGGCATCTGGCCTTTTATCGGCGGGTTTCACGTGGCCGCGCTGGTGCGCCAGGGGTGGTTGGACGATGCTGAGCGGTTGCTGCACGACCTGGCGGCCGCCAACCGCCGCGGCGCGTATGAGCCGTGGGAATTCAACGAATGGCTGCACGGGCAGACCGGCAACCCGATGGGCTATCCGTTCCAAGCCTGGTCGGCTGGCATGTACCTGTACGCGTACGAGGCGCTCCGGCAGCGGCGCCTGCCTTTATTCGACGACTTGATCCAATCGTAATGACTGACTCGAACGAGGCATGACATGGCAAACCTGCAGTTATCACCTGATCTGCACAACGCGCTGGCGCGCGGCAGCCTGGCCCTTTTTTGGGGCGGCGATCTGCCGCAGGCGCTGACCGGCCTGCCCAGCCGGCAGGACCTGGCGCAGCGCCTGGCCGAGCGCATCGAATACAAGGGCCGCGATCAATCCCTGGAGGCGGTCGCGCAGGCCCAGGTGAGCAGCCAGTCCGGCTTTGTAAATGAGCTGAACCGGTTCATCAAGGACGAGCTCAATGAACAGCGGCGCCAACCGCAGGCCGTGCACCGGCTGGCGGCGCAACTGCCGGTCAATGAGTACATCGTCACCGCGTACGACGGTCTGCTCGAAGATGCCCTGCGCCTGCAACGACCCTACAACTATCCGATCATCGCCAATGCCAGCGTCAGCAACCTGGATCAGTTGGATAGCAATCTGCCCATCCTGATTTGGCTGTACGGCCGTGTGCGTGAACTACAAAGCCTGGTGGTGACGCGCGACGCCCATCTGCGCCTGGTCAACGATACGGCCAACGCTGGCCTGCTCAACCACGTGCGCGACGTGCTGCGCGTCAAAACCCTGCTGTTTATCGGCTACGACCTGTCGGACGTTGATTTTGAGCTGCTCTACACCTCCGTCCTGGCCGCGGCCGGATCGCTGGCGCGACGAGCTTTTGCCGTGCAGCCGGGCCTGGATCCCTACCAGCGCCAGACCTGGCAGCAGCGCAACGTCGAGCTGATTGACGCCGATCCGCTGGCGGTGCTCAGCAGCCTGCTCAACCTGCCCATTCCCCCTATGCTCCCTGATCTCGCACCCAAACCTCCGGTCTCCGATCTCCGGTCTCCGGTCTCCAACCTCACA
>JBGAVB010000465.1:0-2236 GCA_044228345.1 Anaerolineae bacterium
TGCGGCTCGCGCCAGGCGGTCAACCTGCTGCGGGTCGGCCGTGGCATACACATAGCCGCGCCGGTTGAGATGAAAGGCGTTGGCCGTCGCCCGCGCCAGCGTCTCCAGCCGGTCAATGCTGTGGTTCATCAGGCTGACCATGGCGTCGCCTGGCCCTGGCCACCAATTGCGGTAACATTCGGTGGACTTGTCGCTGGTGAGCGATAGGGGTGGGCGCTCATCAACCAACACGACGCGGCGCACGCCGTAGCGCGTCGCCAGGTAGAACGCGGTGGCGATGCCGGCAATGCCCGCGCCGCAGATGACCACATCAGCCTGTAGGTTTGCCATCGTCACGCCTCTCCCGGCTTATGGCCGATCACTGGTCTGATCGCGCGGCGCCTCTGCCACGCGCCCTTCGGTCACGTGCAGTCTGGTTGCGCGCCGCCGAAAATCCGGGCTGAAATCGTTCCAGTCGGTCGTTGTCAGCAGCGCCTGGGTCACGCCATCCAGCGCCTGAAGCAGTGTGGCGCGCCGGGATTCGTCTAATTCTGACATCACGTCATCGAGCAAGAGCACCGGCGACTCGGCCGTGGTGTGCGTCATGACTTCAACCTCGGCCAGCTTCAGGGCCAGGGTGGCGGTGCGCTGCTGCCCGCGTGAACCATACGTGCGTAAGTCACGCCCGTACACCAGGAAACGCATGTCATCGCGATGCGGACCGAGCAGGGTCATGGCGGCGGCAATTTCTCGACTGCGCGCCGCGTCCAGCTGCGCCTGAAAGGCTTCGGCAATCTCGCGCGTGGTGAGAGCCGCGTAAGGACTGCGCCCTTCTGCAATCACGTCGTAGGCCAACGTCAGTTGATTGGCTACCTGTGCTGGATCCTGCGTGGGGTCCACACTGGGCAAGTATTCCACGTAGAGACGCTCGCGGCCATCGGTGAGCGCGCGCTGGCGTTCGCGTGCCGCCAACTCCAGTGCGCTGATGAACCACTGTCGCCTTTGCATGAGATGCGCGCCCAGCCTCACCATCTGGTCATCCCAAAAGGTCAATTGCTGCGCATGGCCGCCGCGTTCGCGCAATTGCCGAAGCAGCGCATTACGCTGCTGAACGACCTGGTTGTAGGTGCTGAGAGAGCGGCAGTAGTCCGGTTCGATCTGACATAGCGCAATGTCGAGATAACGCCGGCGCACACTGGGCGCACCACTGACCAATTCGATGTCTTCGGGCAGGAAAAGCACCACGCGCAGATGGCCCACCAAGTCAAGGGCGCGCTGCACGACGCCGTTGATGCGCACCCGCTTGCCATAGCTGGCTGTGGAGCCGTTGGTGGGGGCGAGGATGACTTCGATCTGTTCGGCCATGACGCCTGGCGCGGAGTGGCGGACGTGGCCCTGCACGCGCAGAAAGCGGTTGGCATCTTCGCGCGCTAACCAGTTGACCAGTTCGCGCTCCACGCCGGCATGAGGTGATTTACTGGTCGCCAGGTAATAGACTGCCTCCAAGAGACTGGTTTTGCCTTGCGCGTTGGCGCCCTGGATCAGGGTCAAGCCGCTGCTCAACGCCAGTTCCAACCGTGCATAATTGCGAAAATTGGTCAACGACAGAGATGTCAGGTTCACGCGATGCTCCAAGGCCAGATTATAGAACGAGCGGGCCGAAAATGGAAGTTCGTAACCGCCGGGGGTGCATTTCAGGCTGGGGGCAGGTCGGAGGTCGGGCGATGAAAATCGCTGCAACCACGGCCGGGGACGGCGCTCGGTGTCGTCCATCCTGCAAGCGGGAAGAGGCTTGGCTTTTCCACTCAACGAAAAAGGGGTATGATGCACGTGAAAGGCGACTGGCAGCCGCCGGCGTGTTACGCTTCGGGCTGCACCTGCGTCAAAGATACTGCCGTTCAGAGGATGTGTTCTGATTTTTGCCCGTGGAGGCATCATGGACCAACCCGCCAGCCTGAGCCCCGTTTCACGATCTCGTGCACCCGGCCCTGCAGACGAACGCGCGCCGCGCGTGCGCCCCAACCGGGATCATAAAGTGCTGCCCAGTGCGCCCGACACGTGCCATGTGTGCGGGCAGCCAGCCAGCGAACTCTGTCCGCAGTGCCGCCTGGCCGTGTGCAAGGAGCATCAGGAGCCGCTCGAACCGGACTTGGTCGTGGTTTTTGGCCCGTGGGCCTGCGTTGAGTGCGCAGCCCGCAGCCGGGAGGAGCTGGCTCTAGATCAGCGTCAGTGGGAGCGTAAGCGTCAGGGCGACCTG
>JBGAVB010000466.1:0-2229 GCA_044228345.1 Anaerolineae bacterium
CAAAGTGAAGTCAGCGCTCAACCGATGTGGTGTCTGCGCATAAACGCAATGACATCGAGGGGATTGCACAAAAAGCGCACGCCGACGCCTGCGTCAGCGCCCACAGAGAGATGATTGCCGCGGTTGTCAAGACGGCCAGAGTTTTCAACGTTCCCACAGCGCCACACTTTCCACATGATACGTTTGGGGAAAAAGGTCCAGCGGCTGCACCGATCGCAGCCGGTAGCCGGCCTGGGTCAGCAGCGCGGCATCGCGCGCCAGCGTGGCCGGGTCACACGAGACGTAGGCCAGGCGCGGCGCGGCCAGGCGCGCCAGGTGCGTGACCACCTCTTTGCCCAGGCCGGTGCGCGGCGGATCCACGACAATACCCGCGTACGGGCCGGTCAGCGTGGCAAGTACGGCTGCCGTGTCGCCGGCGTGCAGGCTGACCTGCGGCAGGCCGGTCGCATTCCAGGCAAAATCGTCACACGCGCTGGGCGACGCCTCGATGGCGTCCACCTGACGGCAGAAGGGCGCCAGGGCCAGCGCAAACAGCCCCACGCCCGCGTAGGCATCGAGCAGGCGCTGCGTGGGCTGCGGATCCAAGAAATCGAGCACCAGGTCCACCAGCGCTTCGGCGCCCGCGGTGTTGACCTGGAAGAAGCTGCCGGCCGAGACGCGATAGCGCCGACCGTGGACTTCCTCCTCGATCGTGGCCTGGCCGACCAACGCTTCCGCCTGACCGTCGGCGTGCAGCAAAGCCACGGCCACCGGCAAATCAAGCGCCAGCTCAGGCGCCAGCCCGTCGCTCGTCTCCACCACCAGCAGGGTTTGTCCGCTGGCCGCGCTGCTGCGCAGGGTCAAACGGCGCAGGGCCGAGCCTGATGGTCGTGCGCGGCGCGCCGCCGGTTGGTCGCCAGGCTCCGCGCCCAGCGTCCAGAGCTTGCCTTTGTAGCTGGCCGCGGCGTCCGGCGGATCCCCGGCCGCCTCGTTCTCCGGTTCGTCGGTGGTGGCGCCGGCCCACAGCGCGGCGTGAACCGCGTCGAGGCTGGGCGATAGGAGCAGGCACTCGTCCACGGCGATCACGTCGTGACTGGCGGCCCGTTGGAACGCAGGCCGTCCATCTGCGGTGAGATTGAACTGCACGTGATTGCGATAGCGCCAGGCCGGGTCAGCGTCATCGGTCAGGGCCACGGCCCACGTTTCGGCCACCGGCGGATCGGTCAGCCGCCCCAGGCGCGCCAATTGGTCGCGCACAATCGTTTGTTTGAGCTCCAGTTGACGTTCATACGCGATGTGCTGCCACTGGCAGCCGCCGCAGCGCTGCGGGCCGAAATACGGGCACGGCGGCTCGACGCGATCGGGGCTGGGCGCGAGGACGGCAAGCAAGCGGGCCCGCGCCCAATTGGCCTTCTGCTCGATGATCTCGACGCGCACGGTTTCGCCTGGAATCGCAAACGGCACAAAGATCACTTTGCCGTCATGCCGGCCCAGGGCTTCACCCCCGTGTGCGATGCCGGTCAGTGTCAGTTCTAGAATGTTTGTCATGGTGATTTGAGAAGCGGCAAAAAGCGGTGCTGCCAGGGGAACACAGCGAAATTGACCTCCAGGTCGCTGCCCGCCGTCACCAGCACGCCCTGAACGTCGCTGCCCAGGATGACGAAGGCTGGCGGCGCGGCGACGCTCACGCTGTAGCTGGTGGGCGAGAGGTTGAAGAAGCGATAGGCGCCCTGGCTGTCCGTCATCGCCGTGGCAACCAGGAACGCGCCCTGGCGCAAGGTGACAGTGGCGCCCGCAATGCCCGGCTCACCGGGCTGCTGCGCCAGGTCGCGGTTCAGGTCGGCAAAGACCGTGCCGCGGACAGCCCCCACGGCCGGAGTTGGCGTGGGGGTGGGGGTTGCGGTGGCCGTGGCGGTTGGGGTGGCCGTCGCGGTCGCGGTCGGCGTCGGCGATGACGTCGTCGTGGGGGTCACGGTAGGCGTTGTCGTCGGCGTGCGCGTGGGCGTCGGCGTCGGGGTAGTCGTGGGCGTAGCCGTGGGCGTTGGCGTCGGCGTCCAAATCGGGGTGGGCGTTGGGGTGCTGCTGCCAGGCGAAAGGCGGATGCGCCAGGGCGCGGTGTTGAGATAGGCGGTCACGCGGCCGTTCGCGGCCGTCAGCGGCTGCACGCTGTGCGTCCCGTTCGCCAGGTTGTCCTTCTCCAACACGTACGCGCCGCTGGCGGGCAGGCCCAGGCTGCCCACATCGAAGGTG
>JBGAVB010000467.1:0-2197 GCA_044228345.1 Anaerolineae bacterium
CGGCAGCCTCGACCACGTGGACGCCTGGTTCGACGCCACCATGGCGGGCCAACGCCGCATCATGGGTATTGGTCACCGTGTCTATAAGACCGAAGATCCGCGCGCACGCGTGCTGCGCCGCGTCTCTGATGAGATGGGGTACGCGGTGGGGAAGCATGACCTGCACGAGATGGCGCTGCGCATCGAGCAGCGTGCGTTGTCGCATCCCCATTTTGTGGAACGCAAGCTGGCGCCCAATGTAGACTACTACTCTGCCACGGTCCTTTATTACGCCGGGATTCCGTTGGACCTCTTTACGACCATCTTTGCCATGAGTCGTATCGTGGGTTGGACTGCACACCTGATCGAACAGTATGCGGATAATCGTCTGATCCGCCCGCGTGCGCAGTACATCGGCCCTGATTACCAGCCGTACATCCCAGTGACTGAGCGCACGGTTGAGAAGTTGGCCGAAGTGGCTCAGTCTATTCACATCAGCATGAGCCAGTCGTAAACCGCGACCTTGCCATTGATGGCCGGGTCGCGTATCCAGTCCCGCTGGCCTGCCAGCGGGACTTTAGTTTTTCGCCGAGGGTTGAAGATAGACCATGTCTTTTATGTCTAAGTTGTTCGGGAAAAAGAATGCCCAGCCCCCCGCCGCGACCGCGCCGCCGGTCCCCGCGCCGGCCGCTGGTCTGCCTGGCAGCGCGGTTTCGCCCAGCGGAAAAACGCCGCCCCTACGTATCGAGATTGATCGTCGCTGCTGTACGGCGATGGGCGACTGCATGCGTACAGCGCCAGGCGTTTTCGAAATTGATGAGCACGGCATTGCAATTGTCGTGGACGCGGCGGCTGCCGATCGCGAGCGCCTGATCTTGGCCGCGGAAAACTGCCCCACACAGGCTATTCGCTTGTACGAGCTGCAGGGTACACGCGTCTATCCCGATTGGATGGACACGGTTGGCAGCGCCGGCGGCGGCGGGGCGGCGTTGGGATGATCGGCAGAACACCCCGTTTGCCCATCACCGGCCGCGATTGAAGGGTACGGTTCAAGAGCATGACAGCCACGATTAGCCAACTCAATGTGTCGCGCGGCGGCGTTCCCAAGCTGCCGCAGGCAGCCGTGCGCGTCACGCGCCAGGGTCTGGAGGGCGACCGTCAACGCGACCTGGTTCACCACGGCGGCCCAGACCGCGCGGTTTGCCTTTTCTCGCTCGACCTGATCGAGGCGCTGCAGCGCGAAGGTCATGCGATCTTCCCTGGCGCAGCCGGCGAGAATATCACTGTAGTCGGACTTGATTGGGCAGCGCTGCACCGCGGGCAGCGCCTGCGCCTGGGCGCAGATGTCTTGCTTGAACTGACCGATTTTGCCAACCCATGCAGCAATTTGACTCGGTATTTTGTGGACGGCGCGGTCCAGCGGATTTCGGCCCGCGTCCATCCTGGCTGGAGCCGCTTCTATGCACGCGTGCTGGCAGAAGGCGCGCTGCAGGTGGCCGACCCAGTGCAGATGCTGGAGTCGCTTGATAGGAGAGCGTAATGGATTACGATTTCTTAGTCGTTGGCGCCGGCATGACCGGCTTGATGGCCGCGCTGCGCTTGCATGCGTTGGGTCAACGCGTGCGCCTTGTGGACAAAGGCCGCAGCGTGGGCGGACGCATGGCCACGCGACGCGTCGGCCCAGGTTTCGCCGATTTTGGCGCACAGTTCATCACCGCGCATGACGCCGGCTTCGCTGATTTGCTGGCGCGCTGGGAGGAGGCGGGTCTGGTCCATCCCTGGGCCGCCGGCTTCGCCCAGGGCAGCCTGCGCCCCAGCCCGGAGGTGGTGTTTTACCCACGCTATGTCGCGCGTGACGGCATGACGTCCCTTGCAGAGCACCTGGCGCACGGGCTGGATGTGCGCACGCAAGTCACCGTGAAAGCGGTGCGTCAGGCGGAGGGCGGTTGGCAGGTGGAAGACGCAGCCGGCGACATAACGCTTGCACGCCGCGTGCTGCTCACTCCGCCTGTGCCGCAGAGCCTGGCCCTGCTGGCGGCCGGCAACGTGGAATTGAGCGCGGCCGATCAGGCCGCGCTTGCCTCCATCACCTATGACCCATGCCTGGTCGGTCTTTTTTGGCTGCAAGGCGAAATCTTTTTGCCGCCGCCTGGCGCGCTCATGCGCAGCCATCACGATCTTTTCTGGATTGCGGACAACCAAGAGAAGGGCATCTCGC
>JBGAVB010000468.1:0-2194 GCA_044228345.1 Anaerolineae bacterium
GTCGGGCCCGCTGGCCGTCTCCGCGGCGCTCGAGCGGGCGTGCACGTTCGACCCCCAGGCGTCGCAGTGGCTCGTGGTCGAGGTGACGGCGAACGAGGCGGCGAGGGCCGCGCGGCCGCCGCTCCGGCTGGCGCTCGTCGTCGAAGGTGGCCCAATCGCCGGCTTCGACGCCGCGGTCGCATAGGGAGCGATAGGTGCAGAAGCGGCAGCGTGACTCGTCGGACGTGAGGGGCCAGACCGCGTCCGGCCGCGTCGCGATCTCCTCGATCAGCGCGGTGAGATAGCGCCGGTGGGCCTCATGCTGCCGCGCACTGTAGGCCAGGGTCTGCGGCCGCTCAGGGTCATTGGCAAACCAGTAGACCATGCGCACCTGTTCCGGCGAGATGGCGCCCCGTCCCAGGTCCACGCCCGCTTCGACCAAGACGAAGGGATAGACCCAGCTCTGCATGCGCTGCGCCAACTGCGCGCGCGTCGCCGGCCGGCGGCTGGTCTTCCAGTCCACGATCAGCGCCTGGCCGTTTTCCTGGATGGCGAGCAGGTCGTAGCGCGCGGCCACCCGCTGGCCGCTGACCACCGTGGAGAGCACCTCTTCGGCGCAAATCAGCCAATCGGTGTGCGCGCCGGCCAGGAGGGGCGTGGGTAAGCCGGGCGGCGGCGAGGCCAGATAGGCCTGCCACCAGCGGCGCAGATCGAAATCGTGAATACCGGCGCTGATGCGCTCGGCGGCAACGCCGCTGATGTGGCGCTGGATCAGGCGGTGAAAATGCTGTCCCAACTCCTGGTAGTGCTCAAAATCGAGCAGGGGTTGCGATTCCAGCGCGGGCCAGGGCTGATTGAGCAGAAAGCGCAGTTGAAAACGTCGCGGGCATTGCGTGTAATCTTGCAGGCTGCCCTGGCTGAAGGTCAAATCAGCCACGGTCGGCGGGCGACGAACAAGCGCGGGCTGAGTTGTGTAGACGGCCGTAACCGGCGTAGGTGGCGCCATTGCGCAGGCCTCCCTAATCAGGCATTAGCGTGGCATCCAGGGCAAGAAGCCCCGGACGCTTGGGGTTGGAGTCGAGACCGGCGTTGGCGTCGGGCGCGCCGGACAGGCCACATGCAGATCAAAACTGCCGATGGCGCCCTGGTAGCCATCCACCACCAGGTAGTAGACGCCGGCGCTGTTGGTCGTATAGTTGAGGTAACGATCGCCGTAGGCCAGGCACATCGAGGGCAAGGCGCCCGACAGCAGGAAAATGTCCAGGTCAGGACCTTGCGGCGGATAGATCAGTTCGATCATCACCGGCTCGTTGGCATCGAGGGAGAGGGCGTACACCCGCTCCGGCCCGCTTTCCAACCAATCGGGACGACAGGCATACTGGTTGATCTGGCTGGCCGCGCCCAGGTTGGCATCGCTGACCCGCTGCCAACAACCGATCGGCGTGGCGAGCGAGAGATCGAGGCCGGGGGTGGCCGTCGGCGTGGGCGTGGCGGATGCCGTCGCCGTGGCCGTCGCCGTGGGCGTCGCCGTGGGCGTCGGGGTTGAGGTCGGCGGGCGTGGCGTGGCCGTCGGCGTGCGCGTGGGCGTTGGCGTGCGCGTGGGCGTGGCTGTGCGCGTCGGCGTAGGGGTGATGGTAGGCGTGGGCGTATCGGTGCCTATGGCCGGCTGGTAAGCCACCGAAAGGCGCGCGGCCTGGTCTGGCCGAAAATCGTAGGTAAAAAGATCGAGATAGGCGCTGTTGGCCCCGCGACTGACTGCTAATAGAACCAGGGACTGGCCGCTGGCCCAGCCGGGCCGGTTGACAATTTCCTGGATTACCGGCGCCACGTCTGGCGAGTTGAACGCCGTGGTCGGCGTCGTCACCAGAGTCCAGTCAATGCTGGCATTGGTGCGCGGCCGGAGATGGGCCAGAACCTGCGCGTGATCGAAATCGGCCGCATTGTCGCTGGCTTCGCCCACAAGGGAGACGGGGATTGGAATGCCAGTCTGCCACAGCGCCGGGTTGAGGGTCAGGGTGGCGCTGACAATAATCACCCTCTGCGGAATGGCGACGTTCTGAAAGCGCCAGCCATCCACGTAATTGACCACGCTGCGACCGAAACGCTGCAAGATGTCGCTGTTCAAATTGGTGGGCGTCGCATCCACCTTGACCGCAGTGTCATCCAGGAAAGCCGTGACCGCGGCGCTGACGACGGTGGCCTGCGGCGCCGCGGC
>JBGAVB010000469.1:0-2190 GCA_044228345.1 Anaerolineae bacterium
CAGGCGGAAGCGCGAGCCAGGCGCGTTTGGCGCCTGAACGTCGTGATCGCGCCGCGCCAGCCAGGCCTGGCTGAGCACAAATAGCCCCAGCATGAAGGCCAGCAGCGCGGCTTCTTCTTTGACGCTCAGCAGGACCACGCAGGCCAGGACGAACCCCCACCAGCAACGGCGCTGCTGGCACCAGAAAGCCAGCAGAATGGGCGTCGCGGCGAAGGGGATGGCGTGAAACTCTGCCAGGTTCGCGGCCTGCAGCGCAGGAAAGAGCAGGTACGCGCCGGCGAGGACGACCGGCAGCCAGGCTGCCAGCGCGCCGGTTGCTGGCCGCAGGAGGGCGCGCGCCAGGGCAAAGAGGACCAGGGCGCCGCTGCCCAGCGCCACCGTTTGCAGGATCAGCAGGGCGCGCACGTCATTCCACACATGGAATACGAGCGAGATGGGCAGGAAAATCGGCTCCACGTGGTCGGTCAGGCGCGTGCTGACAAAATCGTCTTTGATTTCCTGCACGAAACGCCCCTGGCTCGTGTTCCAGATGGCCAGGTCCATTTGCCCCAGGTCGGCCATGTGGGTGCCCAGCGCCTCATGCGGCCGGATGGAGAGGACCGAGAAGCCGATCACGTAGAGCAGGAACAGCAGCAGCACGGCTATGCGCGCAGGGTCGCTCGCCAGACGCCGGCCCGCGGCAGCCAATCGGGAATCCAGCCGCGCCGCCGCTGGGCGAGCACTCACGACCCGCCATGTCCGCCTGGCCTGCGCCCATCGCCAGCCTGCGGCCGCCAACGCGCCGCCGATTTCACCGATGACCATCCACAAGCGTGCGACGATGGCGATGATGGCGGGCAGGGGCGCACGGAACACGACCTGCAGTAAAAGAATAAGGACGCCTTCGCGCACGCCCAGACCGCTGGGTGTGAGCAAGCTCAGGTAGCCGAGGACATAGGCCGCCGCATAACCGGCGATCAGCCAGGGCGTCTGCGTCCACGCGACCGGGGTCAGTCCACGCACCAGCGCGCTGAAGCCGAGGCCAAAGCCAAGCCAGACCAGGCCGTAGGCCAGCAGCAGCCGCGCCAGGTCAGCGACGGTCAGCGTAATGCGCAGGGGCGGCCGTTTGAGCCAGGTCAGCACGCGGTTCAAGGTCGCTTCCAGCACACGGGGATGGAGGAAGATCAAACCGAGCGGCGCCAGCCAGAGCGCCAGGCGTAGGCGGTCGAACCAGGCGCCATGGCCGGCGAGGGCAAAGTAGACGGCGGCCAGGAGCAGCCCGGCCAGGGTGGAGATGGCCTGGTGCAGCGCGATGCTGGTGAAGGTGACGGTGCGCGGGATGCCGTGCTGGGCCGCCATCTCACTCATGCCGAGGAACTGCCAGACATTGCCGGGAATGTAGCGGATGATGTTGGATAGAAACCAGATGCGAGCCGCCTCGCCGAAGCGTAACGATCCACCGAGTCGCCCCAGGATGAAGCGCCACTGGTTGAGTTCCAGCAGCCAGGTGAGCCACAGCAGGGCGAGGGCCAACAGCAGCCAGCCAACTTCGATCTGCCAGGGGTACGCCTGCAGCTGCCGCCATTGAGTTGCGATCATCGCGCCTAGAAACACGAGAGCCAACACAAAGACGGCCGCTTGCAGCCAGGGGCGCAGGCGCGTCATCAGCCGGCGCGGCCCTGACTGAGACGGGGACGGAAAGAAACCAGGTTCCGCGGCTGGAACCTGGTTTCCGGTGGCTGATGTTGGCGGCTGACTCATGACGGCCAGTATAACACCGCGCGGACGCCGTCACCAAATTGCACGGGGAATGGTTTTCGACTTACTGCCCCGGCGTTTGGCGCATGGGCATGGTGACGAAGGTGACGCCCAGGTATGGTTTGGCCGCATCGTCTGGATGCTGACCCAGCGTGACCGTGACCGTTTGGTCTTCGGCGCCGCGGCGCAAGGTGAGCTTGGCCTGGTCGCCTGGTTTGTAGGCCGCGATGGCGTCGCCCAACGTGAAGTCCTGGCTGAGCGGCTTTCCATCCACGGCGGTGATCAGATCGCCCATCTGGATGCCGGCGGTCGCGGCCGGGCCGCCGGCCGTCACCGCGTGAATCAGCGCGCCGTTCATGCCCATCACGTCAGGATTCATCGGCATTTGATCGTTGGGCATACCGGGCATGTTGGGCATACCGGGCATGTTGGGCATACCGGGCATGTTGGGCA
>JBGAVB010000046.1:0-11337 GCA_044228345.1 Anaerolineae bacterium
ATGATGGGGGCATTGGGATGGCTGTGGGCCGGCGCGCGCCGGGGTGGCTAATGAAGGGCGCAAGAGGGGCTGCGCCACAGGACACGCCTCAGGCAAGACCAAGCTCTCGCAAAAGGAGTTAGCACCCCTGCGCCAACGTCGTCCGCCCAGGAAGGTCTCCAGCGCCGCCTGGATGGGACAAAAAATCCGTGTTCATCTGCATCAATCCGTGTCGCTGTAGGACACGCATCGAGACAAACGAACACGGAGTGTACGCCGCCCGCCTGGTTTCTTAGGCGGCGCGCGCGAAGATGACGACGGCGACAGCCAGGAGCAAGAGAATACCCACCAGGCCAGCGATGGCCCATCCGGGCAACCAAACGCCTGACTGGGCCGGGGCCGGAGTGGGGACGGCGGTAGCCTCGGTGCTGGCAACCGGCGCCAGCGACAACACGTATGCGGTCAGGTTATTGACCTCGGCGTCGGTGAGCGGCCCGCCCTTTGCCTGCGACCAGGCCGGCATCGCCGAACCGGAAATGCCGTTCACAATCGTGCTGCGCACCGAGAGGTCGGGGCGGATGCCTGCGAACGCCTTCGACAGGCGTGCGCCGATGCGACCCTGGCCTTTGTCGCCGTGGCACATGACGCAGTTCTGTTCATACAGCCCTGCGCCCTGCGTGGGATCCCCCGCCACGTCAGCCAGGGTGGGGATGGGTGTGATCTCTTTGAGGGCCGGCGTCGGGAAATCGCTGGGGCGCCCGCCGCTCAGACTTTCAATGAAGGCGGCCAGGTCGCTGATATCCTGCTCACTCAGGGGGCCGGATGGCTGCAGCCAGGCCGGCATGGCCGTACCAGGGATGCCGTTGGCGACCGTTTGGCGAATCAAGGCGTCAGGCTGGATCGAAGAAAAGACACTGGAGAGCGTGGCGCCTACGCGGCCCTTACCGTCTGGGCCGTGGCACACCGCGCAGTTGGCGTCATAGAGTTGGGCGCCGTGCGCTTTATCGCCGCCGCCTTGCGCGCCTGCGACGCCGACCGCGAGAAGCGCCAGCAGCAGTCCAAGACCAAGCCAGATTTCAGGCCGGCGCGGGCTGAATGTTCGATAAGCGGTCACACGCTTGCTGTTCATGACTTATCTCCCTTGCGCAGGCGGGGTGGTTATGAACCAACCCCGCCTGCATTGGCGACTACTTCAGCGTGGACAGATAGGCAACCACGTCATTGATTTCATCCGCAGTCAACGTCTGGCCGAAGGTCTTCGGCATGATGTTGTCCGGGAAGCCCGGCACGACGAAAGCGCTGGGGTTGACGATGGATTCATGGATATATTCCTCAGCCGTCTTGCCCGGCACACGGGTTGCCGCAGTGGCGCCAATCTTGGTCAGCTCGGGGCCGATGGCGCCCGCCGCGCTGGTGCCTTCGATCTTGTGGCAGCCGGCGCATGTGCCTTTGCCCAAGACGATGGCCTTGCCGCGCGCCACGGGGTCGTTGGGTGGAGGCGTTGGTGTTGGCATGCCCATTTCCTGGCCGGCCGTCTTCTCGAAGTTGAGGAGATAGTCCGTGATGTTGTCAATCTGATCTGGGCGTAAGGGGCCGCCAAAATCCTGCGCCCACGGCGGCATGGCGCCGGCGTAGAGGTTTGGACGAGTCGAGACCAGGCGTCCACCAGAAATGGTGGACCTGACATAATCACGCAGGGAACCGGGGTAGCCAACTTCCTTCAACCGGCCGTTGAAGAAGTATTGATCGTTGAGCGGCGGGCACAGGCCCTGGATGCCTTTGGCCTGGGGGCCGTGGCAGGGCTTGCAGTATTCACCGAAGAGAAGAGCGCCTTCCTCGATGGATTTGCCCTTCTGCGACGCTTCTTCTGCGGCCATGCGGTTTGGCTCGCCAATACCGACAACGAGCAAGATGACCAGGGTCAGGATCGTAGCGACGATGCCCACCGTAATTTGCACGAGTTTCATAGGTTGTTAGTCTCCTCGCCTACTCATGGTAGATTGAATCACGGTGTACATAGATGATCTTTTCGAAGGTGTCCGTCTGCCCGCTCGACGCATTGTCCCACAGGATACGCATCGTCAGTTTCTTCAGCCCATCCTGCCAGTCTTCGATCACGACCACGCCGTGGCCGTTGGGCAAACCTTGAGGCAGCTTCTTGATCTCGGTATTCATTTCACCGAATATCTTGGCGAATTCGCCTTCCTTGGGATAGGAGGCCGGGTCTGCGGTATCGTACTGCCCGACCGGCAGTTCTTCATACATCAGGCCGCGCACCGGGCCGACGCCTTCGACTGGGATGAATTCCTGGATCACCTCCTGCGCGGGAACGCCAGCCACACCGTAGTAGGGCGTGCCCATGTAGGACAAGATGACCATGAGAAGGGCAAACACCACACCGCCCGTCAAGATCAACTTGCGGTCGCTGGCGCGACGGCTGGGGTTGAAATCTACATAAGGCAGAATGGCAAGGCCGCCGAAAACCACGCCTGGCAAGACGACGCCCATCAGCGTCTTATCTCCCAGTTTCAGCATTCCTTGAATCCAGAGGAAGTACCAGGGCGCTGTAGTGTGGAAGGGGGTCACCAGCGGGTTCGCGTGGTGCTCCAATGGGGCAGTGTATAAGAATGCGGCGTAGACCACCATTGCCAGGACGCTCAGCGCGACCAACATCAACTCATCCACCATTACGTCTGGCAGGAAGTAGACGCGCTTGTCAGCGGGGACGCGCTTGCCGGTGTCCTGGCCAACCTCTTCCTCACGCGCCGGCAGCGAAATGCCGAAGTGCACCACTTTGTAGTAGTGAACGAAGAAGAAGATCAGGAGCAGGGCCGGGACGAAGAGCACGTGCAGCAGGTAGAAGCGCAGCAAGCCGTTGGCGCCGATGTCAGGTGCGCCGCGCAAGATCAGGTTGATGGCGTTGCCAACCGGCGCGGGCGGGACTGCTTCCGCCATGCTGGTGCCGATGGTGACAGCCCAGAAAGCCAACTGATCCCACGGCAGCAGGTAGCCGCTGAAGCTCAGGAAGAGGGTGGCCAGCAGGAGGATGACGCCCGTGAACCAGGTGAACTGACGCGGCTTCTTGTACGATCCGGTGATGAACGTACGCGCCATGTGCAAGATGACAACCACGACCATCGCTTCCGCGCCCGCGCGGTGCAGGTCACGCATCAGCGAGCCAAGGGGCACATTGCTGAGAATCCGCAGCATGTCCCCATAGGCGGTGCGTGGGGTTGGCGCATAGAAAACCATCAGGAAGATGCCGGTAATGGTTTCGAGCAGAAAAAGGAACGTGCTCAGCCAGCCCATGCGAAAGGTATGCGTCAACTTGGTGACGCTGGCGTGGTAAAAAGACGGCTTGATGTGCAGCCAGAAGGCCTCCGAATGTAACTGGAGGCGAGGATTAGGACGTCCAGGGGGATCACCGCGTAGCATGCCGCGCAGGTCGTTCCAACTAAGGCCGGCTGTAAAGCGGGTGAGCGCTTCATCAGCCAGGGCTGCTGCGACCGGGCCAATGCCTTTGCTACGAAGATCTTGCAAAACACTCATAAAGGCTCTCCTTCAAGCGAATGTTCTGAAGAATGGCTTCTCAACAGTTCGTCAGATCAGCGCTGGCTGTGAGCAGGCGATCTTTCCGGTGAACCGTTGAGGCGCGCTGAAACTCTACGACTTCTTGATCGGCGGTGCGCCCGGGGCCGGCGCCTGCTGCTCTCCGGCCGGCACTGGAACCGCGCCAGGGCGACTCAGGCGTTTGCCGGTGTCTACCACGATCGTCAGGTTGGGGTCATTCACGGCTACAGCCTCGCCTGGCTTGGTTGTCTCGGCGACTACCTTGCCGGAGCCATCCTCGACCCGAATCACGAATTGGTCGAGACCACGCGCTGCGGGGCCGCGCATCAAACTGCCGTCAAGCCAGAAACGAGAGCCATGACAGGGACACTGAAAGCGGTAGTTGAGGGTATCCCACTCATACAGGCAGCCGAGATGGGTGCAGACCTTGTAGAGAGCCTTGACCCCCTCCTCCGTGTGCACCAGCCAGAACTTGCCTGTCGTATTCGCCACAGGCGCCGCGTTGACTGGGGGCAGCGCGGACGCTGGGCCAAGGTTGAACGCGCCGCCAAACTCGCCTGGTTTGAAACGCGGCAGGCCAAACGCGTACGAAGCAACGCCGCCTCCGGCCGCGAGCAGGCCCAGGGTTGCCCCCCAGGCATACATGAGAAACTCACGGCGAGACACGGCGCCGGGGCTGCTCACCTCAGCGGTCGGTTTCTTGGCTGTTTTGGGTTCTGCCATACCGAACTGAGCCTCCTTCTGTTAATCCGTTTACGCTGAACAATCTAGTGAATGGGTAGGACGGGCACACAAGCTGGTCATATGCATGGCGCATGACGCGATGCGTAATGACACAACGAATTAGTCCCATTATATCATGATTGACCGATACTCACAAACTTGCGCCATTCAGAACAAACGCCGCTGCCGGCTTGTCCGATCAAGGGCGGGAAAGTCCAACCTGTGCCCCGATCGTGGTTAGCGGCCAAATAGCCGCGTCAACAGGCCAGGTTTTTTGGCTGGCGGCGGCGGAGGGGGCGGTGGAGGCGGTGGAATGGGGAGGACAGCCTCTTCGTCATCGAGGCCCAGTTCAGCGCGCAGGGCTGGCGACATGAGTGCAATGCTCCACGCCGGCTCCCAGACGACATTGACGTTGACGCTGGTCGCGCCTGCCTGCTGCACCGTCTCGGTCACGTCCTTGATGATCTGCGGCCCCATGGGGCAATGCGGGGTGGTCATCGTCATGGTGACGGTGACCTGCTGGTCAGGATTGACCTCGATGCCATACACGAGACCCAAGTCTACGATGTTCAGAAACAACTCCGGGTCAATCACCCGCGTCAGAGATTGACGCAGGGAATCAGGCGACAACATGAGCAAGCTCCTTCAGGATTGGTTGCCACCGCGGCAGCCGGCTGGCTGCGGTGGCAAGGTTAGGCCGGCGCGCTCTTCAGCGCCACGCAAGCCATTCGTGGGGCTGATTGTAGCGCATGCGTGCGCAGTTGGCAACTGAAATTCGTGGTTTGACAAAGCCAGGCGCGTGTGGTAAATTCCCATCACATTCAACACAACAATCAGCGACGAACCGGAATAGTAACCGCCAAAGCGAGTTCCAGAGAGTCTCCCCTCGGTGGAACGGAGACAACCGCGCAGGCAGCGAATGGGCCGGGAAGCTGCGTACCGAACGCTCACGCCAGTAGGCTACGCCGGAGACGCCACCGTTACCAGGGCGCGCGGTATCGAGGCATCTTCGCAGGCGATGATGCGCTCTGTACCTGGCGAGTGAGGTTCATCAATCTGGCCTGGCATGGGCAGGCGCAGTTTGGCGGCCTAAGCGGGGTGGCACCGCGGGAAATTTCAACTCCCGTCCCTGGCAGTCAACATGCTGCCGTGGGACGGGAGTTTTTTGTTGCCGTTGATTTGCGCGGTGATCCGACGGATTGCCGCCTACCAGGAACGTTCAAGACGCACCAAGGAGAGAGCCGCATGGTCAAACCAACCCTCGACGAGTTCAAATCGTTCACAGGCCAGGGGAACCTGGTGCCGGTCTACCAGGAACTGCCCGCGGATCTGGAGACGCCGGTGTCGGTCTATCTCAAGCTGCGTAACGGCGGACCGTCATTTCTTCTGGAGTCGGTGGAGCGCGGGGAGCAGTTGGGTCGCTATTCGTTCATTGGCGTGCATCCGCCCCTGGTGGTGACGGCTCACGGCGAGACGGTGACGATCCAGAGCGCGGCCGGCGCGGTGTTGGAGACACGCGTGCTTCCTGATGATCCCCTGGCCGCCGTCGCTGATCTTCTCCATCGCCGGCGCCCGATTGAACTGCCCGGCCTGCCGCGCTTCACCGGGGGCGCCGTGGGCTTTCTGAGCTATGACTGGGTGCGCTTTATCGAGCGCCTGCCGCCGACCGCCTCGGATGACCTGCACCTGCCAGAGTACATTTTCCTGCTGGCCGATAACCTGGTGGTCTTTGATCATGTGCGCCATCGCCTGTTGGTGCTGGCCAATGCGCGGCTCGAAGGCGACCTGCTCGACAACTACGCCGACGCCGTGGCGCGCATTGACAGCATCGTGGCGCGCCTGCGCCAACCGCTGACGCCGCCGGTTATCCCGGAGACGGTCAGCGGCGCGCCGTGGCGCAGCAACTTCAGCCAGGCCGAATTTGAAACGGCTGTGCGGCGGGCGAAGGAGTACATTGCGGCGGGCGACATCTTCCAGGTTGTGCTGAGCCAGCGCTTGCAGCGCGACACCGACGCGGATCCCTTTACGATCTACCGCGCGCTGCGCATGCTCAATCCATCGCCCTACATGTTCTTTTTGGAGTTGGCCGATGATCTGCACATTGTCGGCTCGTCGCCAGAGATGCATGTGCGCCTGGAAGGGCGCACCGCGCAGTTACACCCCATCGCCGGCACGCGCTGGCGCGGGGCGTCGCCCCAGGAAGATGCGCGCCTGGCTGCCGAGCTGCTGGCCGACCCCAAAGAGCGCGCCGAGCACGTGATGCTGGTGGACCTGGGCCGCAACGATTTGGGCCGCGTCAGCGAGTTTGGCACGGTCAAAGTGCCGCTGATGATGAACGTTGAGCGCTACAGCCACGTGATGCACATCACCAGCGATGTACAAGGCGCGCTGCGGCCTGAACACGACGCGTTCAGCCTGCTGCGCGCCACCTTCCCCGCGGGCACGCTCAGCGGTGCGCCCAAAGTCCGCGCAATGGAGATCATCGAGGAATTGGAAGGCGCCCGGCGCGGGGCCTACGGCGGCTGTGTCGGCTATATTGACTACGACGGCACCATGGACACCTGCATCACCATCCGCACCATCGTCATGCACGGTAAGACCTGCTATCTGCAAGCCGGCGCCGGCATCGTTGCCGACAGCGATCCGACGGCCGAGTGGCAGGAGAGCATGAACAAGGCCAAAGCGTTGGCGGTGGCGGTGGAACAGGCGGAGCACGGGTTATAGAGACCAGAGACCGGAGACCGGGGTGGGCGAGTTGGATGGAATGAAGCGAGGATTGCCAGTTCACTGGCCTGGCGTGACTTGCTGAAGAGAAGGTTATGCAGGACGTGACAGGCAAATTGCGGGCGGCGGGAGGAAGCGGCTGTGGCGACGACGTTGGAGGAGTTGGATTTGCTCCACGAAGCTGAAGGCATTGCAGACAGGGTGTGGGAAATGGTCAAGGCATGGCAGAGTTTCGAGCGCCAAACCGTCGGCAGCCAGATCGTGCAGTCCGCCGACTCTATTGGCGCCAACATTGCCGAGAGCTATGGGCGCTATCATTTCGGCGACAAGATCCAGTTCTTGTACTACGCCCGCGGCAGCCTGTTCGAGACCAAATACTGGCTGCGGCGCTGCGTTCAGCGCGAGCTCATGGCTGCGGAGCAATTCACCAACGATGCCCAGCGTCTGGAGGACCTGGCACGCGGCATCAACGCTTTCGTCAAAGACTTGCGCCGTCAACAGCACCTGCTACCCCCTGCCAAAACCGTCGTCAAGGAACCGGATCCTATCTACGACACAACACCCCCCGCCATCTCTGATCTCTAATCTCAAGTCCCTGATCTCCGATATTTCAAGGAAAGGACCTATGACCAAGAAAAAACGTGTCTTCTCCGGCATTCAGCCGTCCGGCAACATTCACCTGGGCAATTATCTGGGTGCGATCACGCAGTGGGTGGCGTCACAGGATGCGTATGACAATATCTTTTGCATCGTGGACCTGCATGCGATCACCGTGCCGTACGAGCCGCAGTCGCTGCTGGCGAAGACGCGCGAGCTGGCCGGACTCTACCTGGCCTGCGGCATTGACCCGGCCAAGAGCGCGATCTTCGTGCAGTCGCACGTGCGCGAGCACACCGAGCTGACCTGGCTGCTCAACTGCCTGACGCCCCTGGGCTGGCTGGAACGCATGACCCAATACAAGTCGAAGGCGCAGAAGCAGGAGAGCGTGGGCGCCGGCCTGCTGGATTATCCTGTGCTGATGGCCGCGGACATTCTGCTCTACGACACGGACCTGGTGCCGGTGGGCGAAGATCAGAAGCAGCATGTGGAACTGGCGCGCGACATCAGCCAGCGCGTCAACTTCATGTTTGGCGACATCTTCGTGGTGCCCGAGGTGGTGATTCGCCAGAGCGGGGCGCGCATCATGGGCTTCAACAACCCGGAACAGAAGATGAGCAAGAGCGACAAGGGCCAGTTTCACGCCGTGAACTTGCTGGATGACCCCAAGCTGGTGCGGAAGACGATCATGCGTGCGGTGACCGATTCTGGCAGCGAAACGCGCTTTGCAGAGGCTGGCGCCGGGGTGCTCAACCTGCTGACGGTCTTTGAGATATTGAGCGGATGGGAGCGATCGCGCATCGAGGCGCACTTCGAAGGCAAGGGCTATGGCTTT
The DNA here is from genome assembly GCA_044228345.1 of Anaerolineae bacterium. Lineage (GTDB taxonomy): Bacteria > Chloroflexota > Anaerolineae > SSC4 > Amarolineaceae > Amarolinea. The sequence goes on from JBGAVB010000046.1 coordinate 8,429, forward strand.
CTCAAGAAGGAGGTCGCCGAGGTCGTCATCGCGGCGCTGGAGCCGATCCAGGCGCGCTATCGTACCTACGCCGATGATCCGGTCGAATTGGACCGCATTCTCAAACAAGGCGCAGACAGTGTGCAGCCCCGCGCCGCTGCCACCGCCAATCGGATGAAGACGGCGATGGGTTTTGTGCTACCGACCTGAACCGCGGAGGTGCGGCCGATGATTGCCTTTATTGACAACTACGACAGTTTTACCTACAACCTGGTGCAGTACGTGGGCGAGATCATCATCCAGGAGAAACTGGGCGATCCGCATGATCTGCTGCGCGTGTGGCGCAACGACCAGGTGACGGTGGATGAACTGGCCGCGCTCGCGCCCAGCCACATCATCGTCTCGCCTGGCCCCGGCACGCCCGAACAGGACTCCGGCGTCTCCAATGCCGTCATCGAGCGTTTCTACACCACGACGCCGATCCTGGGCGTTTGCCTGGGACATCAGTGCATGGGCTACGTCTTTGGTGGGCAGGTTGTGCGGGCGCCGCGGCTGATGCACGGCAAGACCTCGCCGGTTTATCATACCGGCCGCGGCATCTTCAACGGCTTGCCCAGCCCCTTCACTGCCACACGCTACCATTCGTTGATCGTGCTGGAACCGCTGCCGCCGACGCTGGAAGTGATGGCTTTCACGGCCGAAGGCGAGGTGATGGGGCTGCGCCATCGCCAGTATCCGCACGTGGTCGGGGTGCAGTTTCACCCCGAGTCCATCTTGACCGAGGGCGGCAAGGACCTGCTGCGCAATTTTCTTGCTCTGAAGCGGATGAGAGGGTAGAGGCTGGAGAGCGGAGAGCGGAGACCAGAGATCGGAGACCGGAGAGTGGAGACCAGAGAGCAGAGACCAGAAACTCGAATCCACACATCATCCATTTTCCACGTACCTGATCTCTAATCTCTAATCCCTGATCTCTAATTTGCACTTTGTACGGCGCGTTCAGCGTTCAGCATTCCGCTTTCCGTGTTGTCAGGAGGGGCGATGATTCAAGAAGCAATTGCCAGGCTGTTGGAACGGCAGGATCTCAGCGAGGATGATGCGTTCGCCGCCATGAACCAGATCATGCTGGGCGACGCGACGCCCGCGCAGATTGGCGGCTTCCTGGTGGCCTTGCGCATGAAAGGCGAAACCGTCGCGGAGATTGCCGGCTGCGCGCGCGCGATGCGCGCCAGCGCGATTCCGGTGCGGCCCCGCCGCGTTGACCCGAACGACCTGGTAGACACGTGCGGCACGGGCGGTGATCACGCGGGCACCTTCAATATCTCGACGACGGCCGCCTTCGTCGTGGCGGGGGCTGGGGTTCCCGTCGCCAAGCATGGCAATCGTTCGATCACCAGCAAATCGGGCAGCGCGGATGTGCTGGGCGCGCTGGGCGTCAACCTCGACTTGACGCCGGAGCAGGTGGCGACCTGCATTGATGAAGCCAACATTGGTTTCCTTTTTGCCGTCAAGCACCATCCGGCCATGCGCTTCGCCATCGGCCCGCGGCGCGAACTGGCCGCACGCACTGTCTTCAACCTGCTTGGCCCGCTGACCAATCCGGCCGGCGCCAGGCGCCAGGTCATCGGGGTCTATGATCCTGCGCTGACGGCCGGGCTGGCCGGGGTGTTGGGGCGGATGGGCAGCCGCGCCGCGTTCGTGGTTCACGCCCTGGCCCCGGACGGCAAACCCGGCCTGGATGAGCTGAGCACCACGGGCCTCAACCGCGTCAGCCAACTGCACCCTGACGGGCGCGTCACCACCTTCGACCTCGATGCGCGTGAGCTTGGCCTGGCGCCGGCCGCCCTGGACGATCTGCGGGGCGGGGACGCAGCGGCCAATGCGGCGATCACGCGGGGCATCCTGGATGGCTCTATGCACGGTGCGCCGCGGGATGTGGTGCTGCTCAACGCGGCCGCGATGCTGGCTACGATCAGCGGCGACTGGGCGGATGGCCTGGCCCGCGCACGATCCAGCCTGGAGAGCGGCGCCGCCCTGCGCAGCTTGCAGAGGCTGATTGCGGTGAGCCAGGGAGCGTAAGTGCAGAGTGCAAAGTGCAGAGTGCAAAGCGCAGAGTGCAAAGTGCAGAGCGCAAAGTACAGAGTGCAAAGCGCAGAGTACATAGTGCAAAGTAAAGAGTACAAAGCGCAGAGAGTGCAAAGCGCAGAGTACATAGTGCAAAGTAAAGAGTACAAAGCGCAGAGTGCATAGAGAAGATTGGAAGAGAAGATGGAAGATGGACAGGGAGACGCCGCGCGTGGGGGTGAGGAAGCGAAGGGGCGAACACGCAGCCCGCTTCACGGGGGCAAGCAAGATCGCTTGATGCAGCGGGGAATGTTCCTGGATGAAATCATGGCGCACAAGCGCGTGGAGCTGCCGAAGGAGAAGCGGGAAGTATCGCTGGCCGACCTGCGCGCCGCGGCCGCCATCGCGGAGCCGCCCCGTGACTTCGCGGCTGCCCTGCGCCCGGCCGGCGGCCCGCCTGGCGTGCGGCTCATTGCCGAGATCAAGCGTGCGTCGCCCTCGCGTGGGCTGCTGTGCCACGATTTCGATCCGGTGCGCCTGGCGGACGTCTACCGCGCCAACGGCGCCGCGGCCATCTCCATCCTGACCGACGCGCGCTTTTTTCAGGGCGATCTTGTGCATCTCAGCCAGGTGCGCCAGCATTTCATGCGGCCAGGCCAGGCCGGCGGCGGCCAGTTCCCGGCCGGCCCGGGCGCCGCGGGCAGTCGCCATGGGGAGGAGGAGGGAGGTTAGCCGGCGGGCGGCAAGGACCTGCTGATGCACGACGCGCCCGGGCCCGGGCTCAAGCCGTACGCCGACGCCAAGGAGTTCTTCGCAGGCGAGCGCAGGTACATCGAGTACGTGCCCAAGAAGATGCACCGCCCCAAGTC
>JBGAVB010000470.1:0-2179 GCA_044228345.1 Anaerolineae bacterium
GGGTGAGGGTCAACAGGAAGGTGCGGCTGTGGAATGGCTGCAGCGGCCGCGCGTTCGCGCTGTAGATGGCCGTGTACCTGGCAATTTGCGCGTCCGACAGCGCCACGGGGGTGTTCATGACCAGCCATTGCACGCCTTCGGTGCACGGCGGCGTCGTCAGCGAGCCGTTGTAGCGCCAGTAGGTGCGTGCGGCGGGCAGGAGTTGATTGGCATCCACTGACGCCCCGCTGACCGCCTGCGGTTCGCCGGCAGCGGCCGGCAGGTTGTCCAGCACGGCGGCATAGGCCGGATTTTCAGCGCCTGTCTTCAGCAGCACGCCAACCACCGCCAGCCCGCCGTTCGCGTTCTTGTGCACCAGGTGGAGTTCTAACGGGGCGAACTGACCGGCCAGCGCGTGTTCACTGTGCGCATGAAAATGGAACTGCACTAAGTCGTAGCGCACACCGTTCAAGGTGATCGAGCTGCCCTTGTCATAGTTCACCTGAATCGTGTGGCCGTTGTTAACGATGGTAAGCGCGCTGGGTTGATAATTGAAGCTGATGTCGGCCGCGTTCAGCGCCGCGTCGGCCGGAATATCCACCGGAGATTGCTCCACGCCTTTGGCGCAGGAGGCGAAGTCAGGGCTAAGGTCGCCCCAGTGTTCGGGGCCGCTTTCGCCGCTGTAGGACCAATGGACGCCTTCGGCGGCGACAGCGACCCCGGCCACGACCAACGCCAGCGCCAGCGCAACCAGCAAGGCGCGGGCCAAAAGAGACGAGCATTGCACGAGTAACATGTTACACTCCCATAGGACTTACGCGCTCAAGCCCTCAGGAGGTCTGCGACCCCGTTCGACCACTCGAAACCGCGCAGAGGAACCAACGACGCCGGCCGCAGACCGGCTAGGAGCCTCGCTGCCGGCAGGTTAACGGTTGCCGGCGGCCGCTTCTTCCATTCTCCTGCGCAGGCTGAGGGGACGCATGTCGGTCCACACTTCCTCGATGTAGGTCAGGCACTCCTGTTTGGTGCCTGTTTTGCCCGCGTCGCGCCAGCCGGGCGGGTTTTCACGCGCAACCGGCCAGATTGAATACTGCTCCTCGTAGTTCACCACCACCTTGTAAATCGTCGTATCCTCGTCCATCGTCTCGCGCCTCCTGTTCACGGCAAACCTGTGGATTGGCGGGGGTTGATCGCCCAATTCGATCATACTGATCGCGAAGTCAACATCAATCGGTAAGTTGAATTACAAATTACCGGATACGCCGCGACCGCGCTCAGCCTCAGGCTCCCGAACTTGGGCATGGTCTCCCAGGCGCCTTGACGCCCGAACAAATGCAGGAGTGCAGGGGCAGGAATCGCTGCTTTGACAGAACCGGCAACGCGTGTTACCGTTGCCAGGTGAAAACGGCGGCGCTCCCATTCCTGGGGCAGCCGCGTCCGCTGCGACTATTTCGATCCAGGTCGAGGTGCGCCTGGCCGACCTTCCACGGCGCCACGTCGCCTTGATTCTTGCAACCGAGGGGGTAACTCATGTCCGATCGTCATTACACCGTGGTGCCGCGCACCCTGTGCTTCATTCTCAAGGGCGATGATGTCCTTCTGCTGCGCGGCGCGCCCACCAAACGCCTGTGGGCCAACCGTCTCAACGGCGTGGGCGGGCACGTGGAGGCCGGCGAAACCGTTTACGACGCCGCCGTGCGCGAAATCGTCGAAGAGACGGGGCTGACCGTCAGCAACGTGCAACTGCACGGCGTGCTCAACCTGCCGCCCAGCCCGGCCCAGGGCACGGGCGACGACCGCACCGGCGTCATGATCTTCGTCTTCACGGCCGAGGCGACCGGCGGCGCGCTGACGCCATCGCCTGAAGGATCGCTGGCCTGGTATCCCCGCCGCGCCGTCTTGGACGGCAGCTTGCCTGACCTGATGGATGACCTGCACAGGCTCTTGCCGCGCGTCCTCGCCGCGGCTGAGCCGATCTATTCCTGACCCGCGTTTTCTACAATCCTCTGGTCATGGTATAATGTGGGTGGTCATGACAGTCATGACGATTCAGGCCGTCCGGTGGGGAGCATCAGCCCTCTGATCTTGTCTGCGCAATCCGTGCGTGTGCAGGGCGCCACTGGTTGAGGATTTGCAAGCCACAATGCCATCGTTTGCCATTGTCAAAGACAGCACTGCCTATATTCCGCGCGACCTGCTG
>JBGAVB010000471.1:0-2153 GCA_044228345.1 Anaerolineae bacterium
TCGCCGTCGTAGGATGGGACTGCACGCGCTCGGCAAAGATGGTAGCCGTCTCCGCGTAGGCGATCAGCTCGCCCAGGCGGAAGAGGATGTGCTGGTTGCGCGTCAGGCGATCAATGCGACAGCGTTCCAGCACCACCGCCAGGGCGCGCAGGGCCAGGGCGGCCGCGGCCGCGCCGTTGTACGGCTCGGTGCGGTGCACCTTGTCCAGGCGCGCGGCCCAGTCGTTGTAGTAGGCGCCGCGGGTCTTCAGGTGCAGCTGCCAGCGGTCGCGGGCGATGGTCCATTCCATGATTTCCGAGGTGCCTTCGTAGATGGTAGTGATCTTGACATCGCGCTTGATCTTCTCCACCATGTATTCTTTGGTATAGCCATAGCCGCCGTGGGCCTGGATGGAATCTTCAGCCGCCTTGTTGCCGGCTTCGGTTGCCAGGTACTTCGCCACGGCGCCTTCGGTCTGCAAGTCAGGCTCGCCGCCATCGAGACGTTCGGCGGTCCATTCAATGTAGGAGCGGGCCGCTTCCAGGCGCACGGCGTTGGGCACGATCAGCTTGTGCGTGTAGCCCTGCTTCTGGCTCAGCGGCGCGCCGCCTTGAATACGCACCTGCGAGTAGGGAATGGTCCGCTTGAGCGCGGCCCAGCCGCCGCCCAGGCCGAATGCGGCCACCATCAAGCGGGTGTAACCAAAGACCGCCTGCGCCTGCACCAGCCCCTGTCCTTCCACGCCGCCTACCAGGCGGTCGGCCGGCACATAGACATTGTCCAGGAAGAGGGCCGCCGTGTTGCTGGCGCGAATGCCGTGCTTGTCCTCTGGCCTGCCCTTGGTGAAGCCTTCGGCGTCGTGCTCCACCACAAACCAGCTGGGGCCGCCCGGAGCGTCCGCGAGGATCGTGGTGACGTCGGCCACGCCGCCGTTGCTGATCCACTGCTTGGCGCCGTTCAGCCTGTAGCCGACGATCTTTCCCTCCTCGACGACGGGAGTCGCCGTCGTCTTCAGGGCGCCGAGGTCGCTTCCGGCCGCCGGTTCGGTGGCGCCGTAGGCCACCAGCAGGCCCTCGTTGGCGATGCGGCCCATCCAATGGGCCTTTTGCTCAGGCGTGCCGCCCACGGTGATCGGGTCGCTGCCCAGGAAAGTGGCGAGCACGCCGGTGGCGATGCCCAGGTCAATGCCGGCCATCACTTCGGAGATGCGATAGATGTCATAGGCGCCGCCGCCCATGCCGTCGAACTCTTCGGGAATGAAGAGCAAATGCAGGCCTACGTCGCCGTAGAGCGCCTGCAGGACATCGTGTGGGAATTCATCCTTATAATCCAACTCAAGCAAAACAGCGTTGGTCAGTTCACGCTCTGCGTATTTTTGCAGCGTGGACAACACCATATTGAGGGTTTGGGTATCCAGTCCGGCCATCGAATGGTTCCTCCTAAATCTGACTCAGTCATCTCAAGGCGCAGGTGGGGTCTGTGCCCTGCCTGTGATAAATTGAACAAGCGGGATTATAGGCGCTGCGGTGAGGGGGGCATATGCGCCATATCATACGCGTCGCTCGATTTTGTGACTTGCTATGGCGCACCGCGTCAGTTTCGCGGCATATGCTGCATTCACCTGTGTATTGTGAATGCCAAGAGGGCTATCGAAGATCATGATGCCCGCGGTTGGGTCATTCTATTCAGACGCCGTCTCCTGTCAACTTTCTGACATTCGGGAAGGATGTCCCCTTGCGCAGGCTGGCTGCTGCATCCAGCGACGGGCAAGCCGAGATCGCACTCGGCGGCGCGTGCTCCTTACCGGGCGGGTCTGCGCAAGGTTGGCCGCATGGCTGACGACCAACCCTCGCAGGGGATCGTGGACATCAGCCCGTCGGCCTGTGAGGGCGCTGCGTGACTCTGAGCCTGCTGTCTGGCCGCAGCCCTGCGAGGGGGATCCCCTTGCGAAGGCTGGCTGCACCGGAGCGCATCGGACAGGCCGACATCGCCCGCTGCGCCAGTGGATTCGTATGCGGCGAGCCTGCGCAAGGTTGGCGTCTTGCGATCCCCTTGCGAAGGCTGGCTGCACCGGAGAGCATCGGACAGGCCGACATCGCCCGCTGCGCCAGGGGATTCGTATGGGTGAGCCTTCGCAAGGTTGGCGTCTCGGATCCCCCTTGCGAAGGCTGGCT
>JBGAVB010000472.1:0-2150 GCA_044228345.1 Anaerolineae bacterium
CTGCAGAGAGACCGAGGGATGAGGTCGCGATTTGGGTCCAGGTGTTGCCTGCTCCCCCGATGAGGAGTTGGTTTTGAGTGATGGTGGAGAGGCCGGTGCCGCCGCCAATGGCAACGACCTTCGGCCCACCGCGTCGCCGACGGTGTTCGTATACGATGTCAACCACGCTGTTTTGCCCCGGACGCAGGAATGGTTCCACCAAAGCCTGGCTCAGGCGAAAAAGAGCCAGGCCAATCAGACCAATCCCGACGCCAGAAAAAGCCAACGCGCGCCACGGCCGATCCACAAATTGCAGCAGACCATAGTAGATGATCGGCGAAAGTAACTCGTTGTTCGACGCGCCCCGCAGCAGCATCGCCAGGCCTAAGCTCAGGACGATGGTCCCGAACATGAGCAACAACAACCATCGCTTGACGTACATTCCGGGGACAAGCCACTTCAACTGTGAACGACGGCCATTACGCGATGACATGGGCGGAGGGTTCCTTCTGATCTTGCCAACAAACGAAATGCGTCCGGCTGCGCCAGCCAGTAACCATGCATTACCTCAATTGCTTTCCCGGTTCACGCATCACAGGCATGGACCTATGTGGGCCACTCGCCTGAATTATAGCCCATAACCAGCAAAGCCCAAAACGCGTTCTCAGTATGACCTGTCATCTCTTTGCAGGCAATAGATCGCCTGCCAACCGCCGGGCGCGGGGAGCCGCAGCAGATCGGTCACGACATAGCCGCGGCCGAGGTAGGCTTCGAACACCAGGCGCGTTTGCAGGCGCCAATCCTGCGCCAGGGCCAGATCGGCCCGTTTGAGGGCCTGGATGTCGGCCGGAATCTCGACATGCACCACGGACGACGTAAGCGCCAGGTCGGTGTGGACGATGCGCCGCGCCAGGCCGTCGCCGGCGCACGGATTGGCCTGAGGACCGGCCAGTTGCTCAGGCTGCGCGGCCTCGCCGGCCGCCAGGCGATTGACGCGGGGACTGCTGATCCACCAACTGGCCTGAAAACGGTCGCTGGGCAAGCCGCGCCCCAGCTCGCCAAAGTCTTCACCAAAAAGGTTGCGGTCGTAGGTGGAAACCGTGGCGCCCAGGGTGTGCAGGTTCAGGCGCGCATTGGGCGCTTCCAGCGGGTCGAACGTCCAGGTGATCAAATCAATGCCCACGGCCAGCATCCGCGCGCGCTGCGCCCATTTGAGCTGCGCGGCAACGCCGCGGTTGCGATAGTCCGGCAGCACGCCCATGGTTTGCGAGCACAGCTTGAGGCGCCGATCGGGGTTCATGCCCAGGAAGCTGAACAGGAAGCCAATCATCTGCGCGCCATCGAACGCGCCGAGCACCATGCCGCCGTTGCGCGCAGCCGAGATGAGCAGGGGCGCATACAGCCCTTCGCCGTGCGTAAAACCCCAACAGCGCTGTTGAATCTGACGCACCTGCTGAAATTCGTCGAACGTCGTCAGGTCTCGGATGGCAATCGTCATGGTTCGTTATGCTTTCAATGGAATGTGTGCGACCTGTTGATAGACATCCAGGGTCGCCTGCGCGGTGCGCGCCCAGGTGAATGCGGCCGCATGGGCCAGGCCCTGCGCCTGCAGGCGCGCACGGGCGGCGTGATCGGTCAGCGCCTGCTGCAGCCCATCCGCCAGCGCATCCACCTGCGTCGGATCCACAAGAATGGCCGCGCCGCCGGCCACCTCAGCCATGGCCCCGTCGTGGCTAGTGACCACCACGGCGCCGCACGCCTGCGCCTCTACGATCGGCAGGCCAAAGCCCTCGGCCAGCGAGGGAAAGGCGAAAGCCTCCGCGCCGCTGTAGAGCGCAGCCAGATCGCTGTCTGTCACCCGCGGCAAGCAGCAGACATCGGCCTGCAGATCAAACCGCGCGATGGTTTGCTGCACGCGCAGGCTGGCGTTGCCGGGCGGGCCGACCAGCGCCAGCGTAAGGGCAGGCCGCACGCGCGCACGCCGCACGCGATCGAACGCCGCCAGCAAGCGCACCAGGTTCTTGCGCTCGACCTGCGCGCTGACGCACAGCACGAAGTTCGCGCTCGGGCTGGCCGGCGCCGGCGTCTACGACTGGCGCCTCTACGACACGGTCTACACCGAGCGATACATGCGGACGCCGCAGGAGAACGCGGCCGGCTACGACGCGACG
>JBGAVB010000473.1:0-2139 GCA_044228345.1 Anaerolineae bacterium
GCCCGCGCATTTGATGATGGCTCTGGCCGATGTGCTGCAGCTCGCCTTTTACGGCCGCGAAGCTCCTGAAACGCAACTCCTCAACTACTTGAGCGACAAGCAGATGCTTCTTGTCCTCGACAATTTCGAGCACCTGCTGGAGGCGGCTAGTTTCATTATCGAAATGCTGCTCGCCGCGCCGGAGCTGCGCATCATTGTCACCTCGCAAGCACGCCTGCAGCTGCAGGCGGAATGGATTTTCGATGTGGGCGGGATGCACGTACCGAGCGGCCACTTGAATGGCTCCACCCTGGATTCCGATGCGGTGCGCCTGTTCGTGGCGCGGGCATCCCAGATTCGCGCGGATTTTGCGCTGACCGATCAACTGAAAGCGCCGATCGTACGCATCTGCCGCCTGGTGCACGGAATTCCGTTAGGCATTGAGTTGGCCGCGGCCTGGGTGCGTGATTACTCCTGCACCGAGATCGCCGACCGCATCGAGCGCAGCCTTGATTTTCTGCACACCGCCATGCGCGATGTTCCCATCCGCCACCGCAGCCTGCGCGCCGTGTTTGATCATGCCTGGAAACTACTGACCCCCGAAGAGCAGCGCGTCTTGCGTCGCTTGGCGGTTTTCGACGGTGTCATCAGCGAACAGGCCGCGCTGTATGTGACCGGCGCAGCGCCTGCTGTGCTCACAGCCCTGACGGCCAAGTCGCTGCTTCACATAACCGGGCGCGACCGCTACGCGATGCACCAGTTGATTCGTTACTACGCCCAAGAGAAGTTCACCGAGGCCGGGGACGAAAAAGACATGATGCGCGAACGATACGCAGCCCATATGGCGCGCTTTATGGTCAAACAAGAACCACTGCTCCTCGGAGCGCATCAAAAGCAGGCAATGGAGGACATTAGCGCTGAACTAGACAACGTACGCGCCATGTGGCGCTGGGCCATTGCCGGGCGTCGTTACAAAATGGTAGAACAGGTGCTTGAAAGCCTGTACCGTTTCTTTGAAATGCGAGGTTGGTTTGTACGCGGTAGTGAACTGTTAGAAGAGGCCATTCAGGCCTGGAGCAGCGGCGCCGCGACCGCCGCCCAGGCCGAGGTGGCGCTCCTCGTGGGCCGACTGCAAATTCGCTTGGGAATTCTCTCGGGACATCTCGCTCACTATGCTCGTGCGCACACGCTGCTGGAATCGGGGCTTATGGTCGTCCGCCAGGCAAACCACAAACGTGAGGTGACGATCGCCCTTGCCAACCTCGGCCACGTGGTGGGCGCCAGCGGCGACTTGGCGGCCGCCATTCATCTGCTGGATGAAAGCCTGGCGGTTGCCCCAACCGTCGGCGATCAGTCTTGTCTCGCCGTCGCCCTGTATCATCGGGGCGTTGCCGCGCACGTCGAAGGCGACGACGTGACGGCCGAAGAAATGCTGCGGCGCTGCCTGAAAATCCGGCAAGAGACTGGCGATTTGCAGGGCGTTGCCGCAGCGCTGGTCGCGCTCGGTCGTCTGTACGCCGACCAGGGCAATTTTGTCGCTGCGCGTCAACGCCTCAACGAGAACCTGTTGGTGAGTCGCGAGCTCGGCAACCTGCATGAGACGACCACGGCTCTCGATCAGTTAGGCTCGTTGGCGGTCTCGTCAGGCGATTATGCCGCCGCGGCCACCTACTATCGCGAGAGTTTGACGGTGGCGCGCCAGATTGGGAAACGGGCCGTGATGGTGCTGGCGTTGTCTGGGCTGGGTGAGGTCGCCTGCGCACAGCAAGAATTCGATCGCGCTTATGCTTTCATGCAGACCGCGCTGCGACTTGGCCTTGAAATTCGGGCCATGCCTCACGTTCTCTCGACCCTGACTGGCCTGGCAAACGTGGCTTTGCAGCGCGGCGCGCTCGAACAGGCCGTTGAGTGGGTGACGTTTCCCCTTCACCATCGCGCCAGCACGCCTTCGACAAGAGCCAGGGCGGCCAGCCTGCTGGCAGAGTTAACCACCAGGCTGGCGCCGGAAACGGTAGAGGCTTGTGAAGCGCGCACCCATCAACGCGGCCTGTCCTCGTTGGTGGCCGCCATTTTGGCCGAACCAAAGGAGTGACAAAAAAGCCCTGGCGGCGGCCGCCACCAGGACCAGCTTTGTTCGCCGGACTTGCGGACGCAAGCGAT
>JBGAVB010000474.1:0-2139 GCA_044228345.1 Anaerolineae bacterium
AGCGTGCCGTTGGCCGAGTCGAGGTCAATCACATACCAGCGCCCGGCGCGCATCTCCAGCCGGGCGTGATGACGGGAAGCCAGCGGCTCAGGCACAACCAGATCATTGTCCGCACTGCGCCCCAGGGTGAAGGGCGAGCGAGAGATAGTAAGCATCTGCCCGGACAAAGGGCCTTGCTCTGCGCGCAACTGCGCTGTCAACCCAGGCCCGGCCGCCGGCGCTGCCGTAAGCTGTGGCAACATCTCAAGCCTCCGGTCGAAAACCCCAAACAGATATTCTCGAATCCCAAAGCGCAAGCCCCGAATCCGACGCTTTGCACTTTGCGCTTTTTACTTTGCACTCACTCTGCAACGTCTGTCACATCGAAGCTCAACTCGCCAATGCCTTTGACGACGAAGCCCATGCCGACCTTGTGTTTGCCGGGGGTCAAGGCAGCGCCTTCCACCAGGATAGTCAAGGTCTTGCCCATCTCCAGGGTGAAGGGCATGGCGTCGGATACGTCGCTGAATGCGATCTCCACGCCATCGGGTGGACGAAAAAACGTCTGCTCCAGGGGGAAGGCGACGCCGTCCAGCGTCACAGGCCGCATCTCGCGGCTGTAGCCGGAGCCCAGTTTGTTGGCAATCTCGAAGGCAAAGCCCTGGTCGGTGGCGCGCAGGCTGCCTTTGACATACAGTTGTCTGAGAATAAACGACGGTACTTTCATCGAAGTCAACTCCTCATGCGAAAATCCACGGCCGGGAGCGCGGGCGTCTCGCCCGCAGGGCCTCCAAACGCCAACTTGAAATAGCGCTTTGCAACCGTAGGTCACGCCTCCGGCGTGAAAACGCTGTCCTGGCGAAGCAACCACCCGAAAAAGCCGACGCTCCCGAGCCCGCCTACATGCGCATCATCTTGAAGAAGGCCCGTTCGGTCTCCACGACGTCAGGCGGCAAAACGTTGAGCGGGCCGAGGAGGCTGGCCCACAGGAAGGCCTGGCACAGTTTTTCCAGGTATTCACAGGCATAGAGCGCGGCGCGTAAATCACGGCCCACGGCCATCGCGCCGTGATTGGCAAGCAGGCAGGCGTGACGATCGCCCAGGGCTGCCACGGCCGCCGCGGCCAGTTCATCGCTGCCCGACATGGCATGGCCGGCCACTTCGATCTGCCCCCCCAGGTAGATCATCTGGTCTTCGAGAATGGGTGGGATGGGGCGGCCGGTCACGGCCGCGGCGCTTACGTAGCGCGGGTGGGCATGGACCACGGCCTGCACATCGGGTCGCGCCTGGTAGACGCCGACGTGCATCATCAACTCGGAGGAGGGAATCCCTTCCCCGGCCACCACATCGCCCTCGAACGTCGCCACGACGATGTCGGTCGGCGTCAGGTCTTCGGTGTAACGGCGGTTGGGCGTAATCGCCAGCAGCTCATCGCCCACGCGCTGACTGACATTGCCGGAACTGCCCACGGTCAGGCGCTTCGCCAACAACTGCTGGGCCGCCTGCAGCACGCGCTGTCGCTCCTCCAGCCATTCAGTCACGTGACGCCTCCTGTGCATAAGCCGACGGAAAGGGCACATCCCGTCACTTGTATTTTACCACACTTTGCGCGCAGTGAGACTAGCCAATGAGATGGCTCATCGTTTCCAATTGCGCTCTCGCCTGCTGCCAACGCTCGTACAGGTCAAGATACTCCGCCACGGCCACGCGCGTGGGATCAATGCTCATATCCGCGCGGCTCATGGCGGCGGCGGCCGCGGTCAGGTCGGGATAGAAACCGGCGCCCACGGCTGCGCTGACAGCCGCGCCGCGACTGCTGGCATCGGGCAGCGCGCTGACGCGCACCGGCTGCGCCAACACATCAGCCAACATCTGCGTCCACACGCGGCTGCGGGTCAAGCCGCCGCCCACCGCCGCCTCGGTCGTCGGCGCCCGGCTGACCTCGACGATCAGGTCCAGGTTGGCGCGCGCGGCAAAGGCAATGTTCTCCAGCACGGCGCGCGCCAGGTGCGGCCGCTCCACCCCGATGAAATCGGCGCCTAGCGGCATGAGCAGCCCACCCCAGGCCAGCCCCATCTCCGCGGCGTTCATTGGCTGCGGCCCCAGGAAGGCCAGCGCGCCGCCCGCGCCCGGCCCCACCGACGCGGCCAGGGCGTCCAG
>JBGAVB010000475.1:0-2118 GCA_044228345.1 Anaerolineae bacterium
GAATGAGGCGATCGCCCGCACGCTCAACTACTCCGTCTACACCGTAGCCAACCGGCTGCGCACCATCTACGAGAAGCTGCACGTCACCAACCGCACCCAGGCCGCGCTCTACGCCGTGCGGGAAGGATTGATGGACCCGACAACCGCAGAAGAGGCGTAGCCGCCGCAAAGACGTTTCCGATGGAACGTCCACATCAAACCGTGTACATCAAACGTATCAAGGGCTGCCTTCCCAGGCGGCCCTTTTTGCTACGTAAAGTCAATCGTAATCGCAGACGACAGGGCCTTTCGCTTCCGTTATACTACGGCCAGAAAGAAAAACGAACCGCCAGGTTGCTGGCGGAGACAGTCTTCTCGTAGCAAATGAAAGGGTAGGATCATGGGTATTCTTGCATGGATCGTCGTTGGTTTGATTGCTGGTTGGTTGGCCGGCCAGGTGATGCGCGGTGGAGGTTACGGCCTCATCGGCGACATCATCGTCGGCATTGTGGGCGCCCTGATCGGCGGCTTCCTGGCCGCCACGTTGCTTAAGATGCCGGATGCCGTGAACGGCATCAACGTCACCAGCATCCTCGTCGCCTTCATCGGCGCGGTGATCCTGATCGCCATTCTGCGGATGGTGCCTGGCCGCAGACGTTAGTCAACATCAGTCGTTGAATCTGCATTCTGCAGTTCACCAATTGGGAGGGAACTATGTCCAAAAACACACGGAAGGCAAAGGATGCCGTTCAAGACGTGACGAACACTGTCAAGGACGCGGTTCATGACGCGAAGAACGACGTCAAGGACGCCGCTCACGACGTGAAGAACAAGCTCAAGGACGCTGCACGCGGCGCAAAGAGCAAGGTTGAGGATGTCGCTCACGACGCCAAGCAAAAGGTCGAGGACGTCGCTCACGACGCCAAAAGCGATGTCAAGGCCGCGGCCAATCGCAGCAAGCGCAGAATCGGCCGCTAAGCAGCTCCCCGCCGATGTGATGACGCCCGACGAGGCGGCAGCGCCCCCCGCCCTGCTGTCTCGTCGGCCCGATGCCGCTGCCTTCTGCTCAGGGGCCGTCCTATATGTGATTTATCAATAGGAATGTACACGGGTCGTGCCAATGAAGGGCGCCCCGGGAGAGGGCAAGGATCATGGTTGTACAAAATGCTTCGCAGGCTCAGAAGATAGTTGGGATACACACCAATTCGCGGCCGACAACTTTCATGCGGGTGATGTTGTGCCTGGCGCTTGGCGCCCTCATCGGCAGCATGGCGCCAATCGCGTCCGCTTCGCATCGTGATGCGACGGTTCCGCGCCAGGCGGGCACATCCGCGCTCGATGCGCCACAGGCCACGTATCGCTACACCAGCCAGCCAGATGGCGCCACGCAGGTGCAGCGCAGTACCGATGGCGGTCGCACCTGGACCGACGCGGGCATAGTCCCTGAGCGCGTAGTGCAGTTGGTGTCCAACCCCGTGAACGACACTATGGTGTTCGCTCGCACCGGCACAACCCTATGGCGCAGCGAGACCGGTGGCGCAAGCTGGGCAAGCGTGGCTTCGCTGCCTGGCCGGCCGCTGGCTCTGGCGATGACCGGTCATTCCGACCCATCGGGGCTGCTCTTCCTGGGGACAGATTCCCAGGGTCTCTATACCAGCCTGAATGGCGGTGAGACCTGGCAAGCGGCCGGCGGCCGGCTGTCTCAGGTGGGGGCAGGCTCGCTGGCGATCAGCACCCTCGCGGTAAGCCCCGGTGATGAGCAGGTCGTCTATGCAGCCGCCACGTTTAGCATGGCAACTCCCCAAGGGCTGCACAGCATTCAGCTCGCGTTCATCAGCGTGGATGACGGCCGCCATTGGTTTGAAATGACGCCGGCACAGCGTTTGGAGCATTCCATCACGCAAATGACCCCGCTCGTTGGCCCGCTGCTCGCCGTTTTGATTCCAGGCTCTCTTGGAACTCAAGTGGTTGGTCTGGACGTAGGCCTCGCGTTCGCGACTGGGCTGTCTGACCCCGATCCCGGCATGCGCGCCGCGACCGCGCGCGCCATAGGCTTCTCTCACGATCGCGCGCTGCTGCCTATCCTTCTGCTTCACCTGCGCGATCCTGACCTGCTGGCTGGCGATCAGGTGGCAGAGG
>JBGAVB010000476.1:0-2099 GCA_044228345.1 Anaerolineae bacterium
CCAGGCGCCCAACCAGGTGCGGGCGCGCTGCCAGATCGAGGGCGGCTGCGGTTCTGCGTCTGCAATGTCAGTGATGAACGGTGGATTGACGAGCAGCGGCTGTGTTCCCGCACCCAGGTCATCGGTTGACAGCGGTTCACCGCGCAAATAGGCCAGCCCGCGGCGCGTCCGATCCAGCCCGACCAGGGTCAGCAACCCGATCCCGGTCAGCAGCAGAATGATGAGAGCGGCGCCGACGGGACCAATGCCGTTGATGAGCAGGTCGCTCAGGCTGAAGCCGAGGCGGCCGCCCCCGCCGCCCTGTTCAGCCAGCAGTTCGGGATCGGCCGAATTTGCCAGCAGATGCGCCAGCACTTCGAAGACCACGAAGAGCAGACCCAGGCCGACCAGGCGCGGCAGGGCCGGCGCGCGATGGCTGGCAAGGCGGCGCAGGAGCAGCCAGAGGCCCACAATGCCGAACAGAAGCGGCGTCAACCAGACGCCAACGCCGAAGCCGCGACGCAGGCCCTGAATCCAGCCTTCGGTCAAGGTGCCGCGTGGCGAAATCAGGCTGAAGAAGGTAATGAGAGCCGCAGCCAACAAGATAACGCCGACGGTGTCGTTTCGCACCATGAATTCGAGGAAACGGTCCATCTGCTCACCGAGGTTGGGGCCAGACGGTTCCTCTTTCGCTGACCGACTGCGCGCCCCCGTGCCCCCGCGCGGCGCCCGCGGCTTACTCGAACCTGCCGCCCTGGCTTTGCGGCCGTCCTTATGATTTCCACTGCTCTTTTTGCTTGCTGCCTTGGCCATCCCGTGTCACCCTAACTAGTTAGTGCAAAGTGCAAAACACAAAGCGCAAAATGCCTGCCACCCGCGCCGCCGCCTGAGCTGACCGCGATCTCTGGTCTCTGATCTCTGGTCTTTGATCTCCGGTCTCTGATCTCAGCTCTCTCTTCTACACCTCAACGACCAATGGCAAAATCATCGGTCGGCGTCGCGTTTGCTGATACAGAAAATCGGCCAGCACTTCCTTGATGCGGTTGGTAATCGTCCCGTGAGGCGCGCTGTGCGCCACCGCCGTCCACACGCGATCGCGCGCCTGGTTCAGCAAGTCCTCGCGGTCGTTCACGCTGACAAAGCCGCGGGTCAGGATCTCAGGCGCCGCCACGACTTCACCCTTTGAATCCACGGCGACGATGGCAACCACAAATCCGTCCTGGGAGAGATGATGGCGGTCGCGCAGCACCACTTCGCTGACCTCGCCCACGGTCACGCCATCAACCAGAACATGTCCTTCGGTCACCCGCTCACCCACGGTTATCTGCTCAGTCTCCACCAGCAGCACCTGGCCGCTTTCGATGACCTGCACCTGTTCCGCCGTCATTCCCATTTCCAGCGCCAGGCGCGCATGAAGCACCAGGTGTCGGTACTCGCCGTGAATCGGTACAAAAAAGCGCGGCCGCGTCAGGCTGAAGAGCAGCTTGTAGTCCTCTTGGCTGCCATGTCCCGAAACGTGCACATCGCCCAGGTCCGAATAGTGTACATCGGCGCCCAGGCGGAAGAGGTTGTTGATGGTTCGGTTGACCAGCACCTCGTTGCCGGGGATGGGCGTGGCGGAGATGATGACCATGTCGCCGGGGCGAATCTTCAGATGGCGGTGCTCTTCCATCGCCATGCGCACCAACGCCGAGGTTGGTTCGCCCTGACTGCCGGTGCAGACCACGGCGACTTGATCGGCTGGCAGGTTGTTGATCTGGTCTGTGGTCAGCAAGTCCTCAGCCGTGGCATCGAGATAACCCAGCTGCGACGCCATCTTGACGTTGCTCACCATGCTGCGCCCAACCGTGCCCACGCGGCGGTTGTAGCGCCGCGCCGTGGTAATCACCTGCTGCACGCGCGAGATATTAGACGCAAAAGTCGCCACGATCACACGACCCGTAGCCTGACTGAACAGCCGATCAAAGGCGATGCCCACCTCGCGCTCCGACGGCGTAAATCCCGGACGTTCTGCGTTCGTCGAATCGCTCAGCAGCAAGAGTACGCCGCGATCGCCCAGTTCACTCAGCTTGGCAAAGTCAGTGAGCTTGCCATCCACCGGATGGGCATCGAATTTGTAG
>JBGAVB010000477.1:0-2081 GCA_044228345.1 Anaerolineae bacterium
ATCCTTCTCGTCGATAGATGGACGACTAAAGTCGTCACTACGAACGGCCGTCGGTATCCCAATCGCACACTCCGGCTCCATGTAGCCGTGCTCAATGCGCTGCGTCTCATAGCGGCCGGCGGAGATGAAGGCCGAAGCCGCCTCCGCGGCCTGCAGATCCCCGCGTTTGATGATCGTGCGCGCCAGGACATTGCCGTCTGGGTGCAGCCTGGGCGCGTCAGGCAGCAGCGCCGCAAAGGGGTCGGTCAGCGGCTCCAGCACGTCGTAATCCACCTCGATTTTCGCCGCGGCCGCGCGCGCCGCCTGCTCGGTCTGCGCGACGACCGCGGCCAGCACATCGCCCACGTAGCGCGTCTCTTCGCCCACGGCCACCATCAGCGGCCAATCTTGCTGGATCAGACCCACCATGCGCCGCCCAGGCACATCGGCCGCGGTGAAGATACGCACCACGCCCGGCGCCTGGGCGGCAGCCGTGGTGTCAATGCGCAGCACGCGCGCGCGCGGATAATCGCTGAAACGCAGCGCGCCGTGCAGCAGACCGGCCAGGTGGATGTCGTCTACATACGGGCGCTGGCCTAACACCGCGCCGAAGGAATCATACTTGGGATGGCGATCGCCGACCTGGGCCGGGGTGGCCGGCCGCGGCACTTCTTCCTCGTGCAAAATAGCGCCGGCCGCAAGCTCGATGGCATCCACGATCTTCTTGTAGCCGGTGCAGCGGCACAGGTGCGGCGTCAACGCCTGCTCGATCTCGCGCCGGCTCGGCTCTGGCTGGCGGTTGATGAGCGCGTTGGCCTGCATGACAATGCCAGGGATACAAAAGCCGCACTGGATGCCGCCGGCCGCCACAAAGGCGTGGGAGAAGACGCGCTGGCGGAATTCGCCCAGGCCTTCGGCCGTGGTCACCTGGCCGCCAGCCACTTTTTTCATGGGTGTGACGCAGGAGAGCACCGCCTTGCCGTTGAGGTCAACCGCGCAGCAGCCGCAGGCGGCCTGGGGTGAACAGCCATCCTTGGGCGAAATGATGCCTTCGTGCTCCCGCAGATAGGTCAACAGCGGCAGGTCGGCATCGCCAGCAAATTGCTTGGGCTGTCCGTTGAGAACGAAGTCCATGTCGCTTCCCCTCGTGTCGGTGAATTCGCGTCATTGCATTCAGTCATCGCGCCAGGCCGGCCGGGGAAGGTGCAAGCCATCACGATTCTCGCCGGTCGCCTGACCGGCTGCGGTCGTGTTGATCAGAGGAATCAAACTTCATTTATCTTACACAAAGACTTCTGAGATGTCAAGATTGCTGCGGCGTTGCGGGGTTTGGGTGTCAACAGCACAAATCATGAGATTGACTTGATGTGGTTGCCATGTTAAGATGCGCCAACGCCATCATGGGCGAATCTCCAGATTGAGTGAGCAAACACCACCATGTCACAACGCATCTTGATCGTCGGCGGCGCCGGCAAAATTGGGCAAGCCGTCGTGCGCGACCTGGCATCCTTTACCGACGCCGAACTGATCCTGGCGGGCCGCCATCGAGCCAACGGCGAGGCCGCCGCGCAACCGTTTGGCAAACGTGCGCGCTTCCTCGCGCTGGATCTCGATCGGGCCAGCGTGGATGATCTGCGCCAGCAGGTGGCGGGCATGGACCTGGTGCTGCAATGTGTGGGGCCTTTTCGTTCGCGGCCGCCTACCCTGCTGCAGGCTGCCATCGCCGCTGGCGTCAACTACGTGGATGTGTGCGACGACCGCGGCGGCACGCAGCAGCGTTTGCAGATGGACGCCGCGGCCAAAGCGGCCGGCGTCACCGCGCTGATTGACACCGGCACCTTCCCTGGGATTGACAATGTCCTGGTGGCGGAGGCGCTGGCGCGGCGCCCGCAGGCCGACACCCTGCACCTGTCGTTCGTTTGCGCGGGTTCGGGCGGCGGCGGTTTTGGCGTCCTGCAGACCACCTTCCTGGCCGTCAGCCGGCCCTTCGAACAGCGCATCGAAGGGCGCTGGCAGGAGACTCCCTCTTACCGCGGCCGGCGTGCAGTGGACTTCGGCCCGCCGCTGGGCCGGCGGCCGGTGTACCACTTCGAGGTGCCTGA
>JBGAVB010000478.1:0-2074 GCA_044228345.1 Anaerolineae bacterium
CAATCACGCGGGCGCACCAGGCCGCTGTTGGCGACGACAGCGGCCGTGATGGCCGCGGGATCCAGGCCGGCGAAGGCGCAGAGCTTGACGCCGAACGCGTAGCGGCTCAGGCGCTGCGGGCCGGCGACGTTGAGCACACCCTGGAAATCGAGCTGCGCCAGCTCCAGCAGGGCCGCGGCCAAATCCTCAACCCACACCGGACAACGGTACTCATCGGTAAACAGCGTGATCGGCCGCCGTGCGCGCACGCTGTCCCACACCCACTTCGTCCGCGGATCAACCGGCGCCAGACCGGTCACCAGCGACGTACGCACCATGACCCAGTCTGCCAAACCTGACGTGCGCACGATTGTCTCCGCCTGCGCCTTGGCCTGTGCGTAGGGCGTGATGGGATGGGGGGACGCGTCTTCGGCGTAGGGTGGATGTTCGCCATTGAAGATGACATCAGAGGAAACATGGACAAGGCGCGCGCGTTGCTGTACCGTGGCGTCAACCACGTGCTGCGTGCCAGCCACGATGCTGTCTGTCAGCTGGGCCGGCTGCGCAAAATTGGCCGCGGTGTGGATGACCACCGTGGGCTGCACGGCCTCCCACAGCGCGTCTACGGCCTGGGCGTCGGTCAGATCGAGCCGGCAGGTTTCGCGGCCGGGCAAGCTCACGGGGTGCTGGAGGTAGGTGCCCACGACGCGGCCAAAACGGGCCAGGCCTGGATGGCGGGCCAGCCCCTGCCCCACGTAGCCGGACAAGCCGGTGATGAGCAGGGTGGATTCTTCGTGTTTGGTGATGGGCATGGCGGATGGCCGCAGCGCCGGGTTAGTCGCGCTTGCGTCGCAAGTCATCCAGGTCTTCCAATTCGAGCTGCTGCAGCGCCTGGATGGCGGCCAGTTGTTCGGCCTGGCGTTTGCTGCTGCCGCGACCTTCCCCATACACCGCGTCGCCCAGAAAGACCTGGACGGTAAACTCCTTCAAGTGATCAGGGCCGTCGGCGCTGACCGTCTGGTAGCGCGGCGTCACCTGGCGCTGGCTTTGCACACGCTCCTGCAGTCGGCTCTTGGCATCCTTGTAATCTGCCTGCTGCTGCAGATTGTCGAGAAACGGGACGATGAGCGGCAGCAGGAGGTCATCCACACGCGCCAGGCCCGCGTCCAAATACACAGCGCCGGTCAGCGCTTCGAAGGCCGCGCACAGCGTGGCCGGACGATTGCGGCCGCCCGATTCGGCTTCGCCGTGCCCCATCAGCAGATACTGTCCCAGGTTCAACCGCCGGGCGAAATCAGCCAACGTTTCGCGGCGCACCAGCGCGGCGCGCATGTTGGTCAGGTAGCCCTCTGGCTGTTCAGGGAACCGATGATAGAGATACGCGCCGATGACAAAACCGAGGACCGCATCTCCCAGGAATTCGAGCCGCTCGTTGTCAGAGAGCGGGAAGTCCGGGAACTCATTCAGATAGGAACGGTGCGTCAGCGCGCGCTGCAACAACGTCTTGTCCTGGAACACCAGGGCAGTCTTCGCTTCGACGGCGGCGATCAAGTCCAACATGGTCATAGGCATCTCGTAGTCATGGATAGCGGCAGGGAGGTTCAGACGGCAAGGCTGGCGTCCCGCCAACCTGGATCATCCTGGTGGGCATTATACCAATGGCTGGCGGTTTGTGCAACCAATCAGCCGACTGGGGTGCATTTCAAACTGGGGGCAGGCCGGAGGTCCGGCGATTAAAATCGCTGCAACCATCGCCAAGCCCACCTGCGTGGGCTACGCCCCGAAATTGAAATGCACCCGCCGACTTGCGCGCCGACGTTCTTTCTGCAATCAGTTGCCGAATGGATTTCATTCATAAAACCAAAGACTTTGCTGATCAAAAGTGCCCGAAACGAGTGACGGCTGCACCCGCTTTGTTCGCCCGCCGCGAGCGCATCTGTTCTTCAACCGCAGTGACAGGGCCTACTCTTAATCGCGCCCATATCGTCCCAGGAGGATCTGCAGGGGTTTGCTCAAGTTCATGCTGGTTGGAGCCAACGATGCGATGGCCTGACGTCCGCAACGCCTATCCCGACCGAAGGCTGGTCATCGAAGC
>JBGAVB010000479.1:0-2061 GCA_044228345.1 Anaerolineae bacterium
CCGCGGCCACGCGCCCGGTCAAGATCGTCTACCTGACCGACTTTGTCACGACGTGGAACACCGGCACCATCCTGCCGACCAACACCTTTGCCCACGCTGGCGACGAGAACGCCGACCTGGTGGTCATCGGCGGCGATTTCGACCATCGTGAGCCGCACAGCCTGGAAGACAAACGCCAGATGTTCAAAGACCTCTACAACGTCAACGATCCGAACATGTCGAGCTTCGTGACCGATGTCCTGTGGCGCACGCCGGTGGCGCATATGTGGGACGATCATGACTATGGGCGCAATGATGAAGACAAAGGCTATTTTGGCCGTGAACTGTCGCAGCGGGTCATCCGTGAATTTTTCCCGCTCTACCCGACGCCCTCCACCTACGGCATCTGGCAGAAACTGCGCCTGGGGCCGGTCGAGATCTTCCTGATTGATGCGCGCAGTGAGC
This sequence comes from Anaerolineae bacterium, assembly GCA_044228345.1. Taxonomy (GTDB): domain Bacteria; phylum Chloroflexota; class Anaerolineae; order SSC4; family Amarolineaceae; genus Amarolinea. The sequence continues at coordinate 445 of JBGAVB010000479.1, forward strand.
GCGACAACGTGGATGACCCTGATGGCCCGGAGAAATCCATGCTCGACGGGGATAACCTCGGCATCTACGGTCAGCGCTATTGGCTGGAACAAGGCCTGTTGCAGTCCACGGCTACCTGGAAACTGCTCATGGTGCAGGTGCCTTTCAATCCGACCGTGCACAAGAGCGATTCATGGCGCACCTATCAGTTTGAACGCGATTGGCTGCTCGACCTGGTGCGCAATGCCCGCATCAAAGGCGTCGTGTTCATCTCTGGCGACATGCACGCGGGCGGCATTGACAGCGGCGCGCACAGCGGTCTGCCCGAAATGGTGGTGCCTGCGCCCAACTTCAAACAGTGCCTCACGGTGTATGGCGCGGACCGCACCATGTTTGGCAGTGGACTCTGGGACAAGGGTACCTACTGGTATCTGCGTGAGTATCGGCCTTGCAACGGTTACGGGGTGATCACCGCCAGCGCCAACCCGCCGCAGCTGCGCCTGGAAGTCAAAGACAGCGAAGGCGGCGTGCGCCTCTCCTACAACGTGCCCTGGCGCTGAGCGGCCCGCGCGCAGCGCTTGCCTTTTAGCCTGCACAGGCAGGCTTGGCAGTCCTTGCCGCGACCATGGCGAAGCCTTTCTTCGGTGCCTTAGCCTGCGCAGGCAGGCTTCGTAATCGCGGCCGCTTCAGTCGCCCGCTTGTGCAATTTGCCCAATCATCAGCCCGTTTCCTCAGTTGGTTTGCTGCTGGTTTGACGCCTGTGCGCGCAGTATACTACCGTTTGGTAAGAATAGGGGAGGTTTGCGCGCATGGCGATTGATCAGGCCCAGGCCGAACGGGTCAGCGAAATAATGGCGACGCAGCGGGTTCGCTTCATCAATCTTCAGTTCAGCGACATCGTTGGCATCGTCAAGCAGGTGACGATCCCGGCGTCACAGTGGCGCACCGCCGTAGAACACGGCATCTGGTTTGATGGCTCTTCGATCGAGGGCTTTGTACGCGTGGCCGAGAGCGACATGTACCTGGTGCCAGACCTGAGCACGTTTGCGGTGATTCCCTGGGAAAGCGATCCTCCAACCACCGCGCGCGTCATCTGCGACGTGCACATGCCCAACGGCTCGCCCTTCACCGGCGATCCGCGCTATGTACTCAAGCGCGCATTGGCCGAAGCGGCCGCGCGGGGCTACGTCTACAACACGGGGCCGGAGCTGGAGTTTTTCCTCTTCAAGCCGCGGGCCGATGGCGCGCTGGCGACCAACCCGCACGATCAGGCCAGCTATTTCGATGTCAGCACTGACCTGGCCCACAACGTCCGTCGCCAAATGGTAGAAGCCCTGGAAGCGGTCGGCATCGAGGTTGAAGCAACCCATCATGAAGTGGCGGTCGGTCAGCACGAGATTGACTTTCGCTATGACCATGCGCTGCGTACCGCGGACAATGTCATCACATTGCGCACCACGCTGAAGGCGATTGCCCAACGCAACGGCTTGCATTGCACGTTCATGCCCAAGCCCATCAGCGGCATGAACGGCTCTGGGATGCACATGCACCAAAGCTTCACCGACCCCAAGACCGGCAAGAATCTTTTTGCCGCGCCCAGCGGTCAGTACGGCCTTTCCGAGCTGGCTCTGCGTTTTG
>JBGAVB010000047.1:0-11292 GCA_044228345.1 Anaerolineae bacterium
TTATCACTTCGAGCGCGCCCTGAGCGATTGGTGGTGCAACGGCACGACCTGGCAGCAACGCAGCGACAAATGGGCGCTGCAGTATGTGGTAGACCCGGTGGGCAACCGCATCAACTACGCCTACGACACGGCCCTGCCAGTAGACCCGGTGGATGTAGATAGCCATGCAGGCAACTATGGCGATCGCGTACGCACGGTGCGCATCAGCTCGCCATGCGCCAACGGCGGCGCGGGCGGCGAGGAGATCGTCACTTACCTGTCGCAGTTGAATCTGGTGCGCATCAGCTACAACCCCAACAACGGGAGCGATCAGAGTGTGATTGACTTCACGTATGCCATCACACGCACTGATGCCGCGCTGAGTGAGCCGGCCGACACCGGCGCCTGGGCGCACTACACCACGCGCTTGCTAACCGCCGTGAAGGTGAAGCAAGGGGGCAGCCTAATCGCAGCCTATAAACTGGGGTATGATTTCTTCGACGACGGCGTGGCTGACCGGCGTCTATACGCCTTGCGCAGCATTCAGCGCTGCAGCGACGATGGTCTGAGCAATTGCCTGCCGGCGACGACTTTCAGCAACACACGTAGCCAGGTGCAGCAGATGAACAACGGCTACGGGGGCAGCGTGCGCCTGGGGTATGGAGCAGACAACGTCATTGCCACCCGCACCGTCACCGACACCGTGACAGGGCAGGCGAACACCTGGAGCTACAGCTACGTCGGCAAGATTGACGCCGCGGGTTATCGCTATGTCACGGAGACACTGCCCTCGAGCCTGGGAACCGGCCATTGGATCAGTTATCAGTATCAGGATGCGAGTGCCGGCGAGGGGTTCCGCGGCAAGGAGATTCGGCAGACAGCCGCAAGCGGAAATCAGAAGCAGACGGAGCGGGTGCGCATCTGGAGCGGAACCACGGTGGGCGTCTATGGCGGCGCGCAGTTCGTTTACCTTGGGCAGGAACTACAAACGACCTACGACAAGGACGGGGCCAACCCCGTGACGCGCAAGACCGAGTACCTCTACGAGCCTGACCACCAGGGCAATGTGCAGGTTGGCAACCTGACGCGGATCAAGGAATACAGCGATAGCACGACGCTGTATCGGAGCATGGAGCGCTGGTACTATCCCAAAGTGGACATCGGCGCCGGCAAGTACATCGTGAACCGGCTGGCTCAAGAGAAGCTGTGGGACGCAAATAACGTGTGCCAGGGCCAAACGCGGCGCATCTACGATACGACGGGTTTCGATCAACACCAGGTGTCGCCTACGCAGGGTCTTTTGAAGGAAACCTGGCAGGCGAAGGTGTGCGCCAGCGCCAATGAGGGTGATTGGGTGCGGCTGGCGCTTTACGGCTATGATCCGGCGACAGGCAACCTGGTCAGCGAAACCGCAGCCAACGGCACGGTTGCCAACACCAGTTACGATGCCACCTTCGCTACCTATGCGACGAGCGTCACCGTGATGCCGACTGCGAGCCTGGGCGGTGCGACGTTGACGACCAGCTACGCCTATTACGGTATCAACGCTGAAGCGGGCGGCGTGGGGCTGAAGGGTCAGTTGCAGACCGAGACCGATGCCAATGGGTCGGTGATGCGCTATACCTATGATGCGTTCGGGCGCGCGGCCAGCCTGCGTCGGCCCAACGTGACGTTCAGCGAGGGCGCCAGCGAACGCTACACCTACACTGATGTGGCCGGCGCTAACCAACCGTTCAAGATCGAGCATTGGCTGCGGGACGACGGGCCGGGTGACGGTCTGCGTTACGACTACACCTTCTACGACGGCCTGGGGCAGACGCTGCAGGCGCAGGCAGAAGGGGAGACGTCGAGCGTGGTGAGTTCGCGCTACAATGCGTTGGGATTGACGGTGCAGCAGAGCGTGCCCTACACCCTGACCGTTGGGCTGGGGACTTACGAGCCGGTGAGCAACTGGGGTAGCCTAGTCAGCACGCAAACCGCCTATGACGGGTTAGGGCGGGCAACCCAGGTGGCGCAGGCGGACGGCACGACGGTGCGCACCTACTACCATAAGCGGCAGACGGCCGTGATTGATGCGGCGAACCATCAGGCGATCTCGGAGAGCGATGCTTTTGGGCGGCTGGTGAGCGTCAAGCAGTACGATCTGACATTGGCAGCAGGGGCTGCGCCGAATTGGGGTGCGACGGTCTACGGGCAGGCCAGCTATAGCTACGACGTGGCCGACCGGCTGACGCAGATGACCGGCCCGGACGGGGCGGTGACGACGATCGGGTACGATCTACTGGGGCGCAAGACGAGCATGAGCGACCCGGACATGGGCGCATGGAGCTATGCGTACGATGGGGTAGACAACCTCAAGCGGCAGGCGGATGCGCGGGGGCAACAGATTTGCTTCTACTACGACTCGCACAACCGGCTGGTGGGCAAGCACTACCGCAGCGACCAAAACTGTCCGGGGACAAAGCCGACGAGTTACGGGACGAACGGCTTGACGGTGGAGTACCTATACGACCAGGGCGCGAATGGGTTGGGGAGGCGGACGCAGGCGGATGTGTACACTGCGGGCGACGCGCTTAACAACCGCGTGGCCTGGACCTATGACGCCCGCGGGCGGGCAACGCAGGAAAGTCGGGTCATCAGCGGCACGGGGGGCGGCACGTTCGTCACGCAGTGGGGCTACGATGCGGCCGACCGTACGGTGTGGATGAAGTACCCCGGCGGCAGTGCGGGTCAGGTGGGGGAGCAGGTGAGCTATGCCTACACCACGCAGGGCTTGCTAGACACAGTGATCGGTGCGGCGACGTATGTAGGCGACACGACATGGAATGTGCGCGGGCAGGTGACGGAGCGCCGGCTGGGCGGCGCCTCTGGCGCGGTGAAGCAGCAATATGCCTACATTGCAGCCGAGAACTTCCGCCTGGTGAGCCTGGAGGCAGGAACGGGTCCGACCTATGACAACCGGCAGAAGATAAACTACACCTACGACGACGATGGCAACATCCAGACCATGGCTGATGCGGCGGCCTATGGCGGGAGCCAGACGCAGAGCTTCGCCTACGACACCCTGGATCGTCTGAGCACAGCCCAGGCCAGCGGCTCGACCACCTACGGCGGCTACGCTCAACGCAGCTATGCCTACAGCAGTGCGGGCAATATCACAAGCTTCGAGGGTGCGGCCTTGACCTACCAAGACGCGGCACACAAGCACGCCGTGACGCACATCGGCGGCGCGCAGAAATACTGGTACGACGCGAACGGGAACGCGACGCGGCGCATCAACGGCAGCCAGGATGTCACGTTGACCTACGATGCCGAGAATCGGCTGACTGCGATGTCGGGCAGCGTTGCGTCCAGCTACGTCTATGATGCGGACGGCAGTCGAGTTCAGGAGACCATCGCCGGCGTCACGCGTGTCTTCATCTCCAGCTATTACGAAGTAGACAACGGGACGGTCAAGAAGTATTACTACGCCGGTGCGGTGCGCGTGGCAGAGAACAGCGGCGGCATACTCTACTACCTACTGGGCGATCATCTCGGTTCCACGGCGTTGACGCTGGACAGCAGCGGCAACCGCACGACCGAACTGCGCTACTACCCGTATGGCGCGGCGCGCTACAATCCGGGCAGCCAGGTGACGACCTACCGCTTCACCGGTCAGCGATGGGACAGCGGCATGGCGTTGTATTTCTACCAGTCCCGCTGGTACGATCCGGTCATTGGGCGATTCCTGGCCGCGGATACACTGGTTCCCCGGCCTGAAGATCCGCAGAATCTGAATCGCTACAGCTATTGCGGCAGTAACCCACTGCGTTTTGTCGATCCAAGCGGCCACGCTGGGGTAGATTTCTGGGGCGGCGGTGGCGGCGCAGGCATTGGGTTGGCTGTGGCCCTCATGCAAGGCGCCCAACAGACCATGACCCAGGTGCAAGGGGCGATTTATCAGTATGGCCCGGTAGCAGCCCAGAACACCTGGTTGTATGGCAATCAGACCATTGCGGTTGGGGACCAGATCAGCCAGGCTGTGCAGAATGCCGGTCAGGGCGGCAATACAACGGGACCGGGTGGGTTAGACCCGAACGATCCGCGCTTCAAAAAGGCCACTGAGCAGGCGGCTCAAACGCAAAGGAACGCGGTCACATCGAGCGGGCTAAACGCTTTTTCACGCGCAGCGGATTTCGGCATCCGATCCTACAACCAGCTGCGTGGCGTGACCAGTGGCACCGGTTTACAAGCGCATCACCTGATTGAGGAACGGTTCGCTAAAGGGTTAGGGCTAGACGCTGGCAAGATTCCTAGCATCGCCTTAACACCGCAAGAGCACCAGGTGTTCACGAACGCATGGCGAAACGCGATTGGCTATCTGGGAGATCGCAATCCCTTGAATACCGGCAATGCGTCGTTGGCGGATATCTGGGCCGCAGCGCAAAGAGTGTATGTGGACTATCCTGAACTACTGCGAGCAGTTCAGCAGGCTCTCTTTGGGCAATAGGGGGCGCAATATGGAGATATGGCATAGGCTGACCTTCGGACATCGTGACGCGGTGGACTCAATCCTTGAGTCTCTAGGGATGCGCATCACTCGCAGTCCTCTCCCTGGCGGAGGCTATCTCATTCACATTGATATCACCGAGTCTAGCTCTGAATGGCCGCAGCTGAACGCTCTGGTGCAGAAGAAAGGCGCAGTAAACATCTATGAGACCGTTTTCACGCCGCAGGAGATCGAGGCCGCTGAGTGGAGTCGTTTGAGGCCAGCATTTGAGCAAGGCTATCCCGCGCCGAAGGAGGGTTGGGAACTCTGCACCTATGCGCACGAGTGTCTCAAGTGCGGCGCCGGGTACCAGCAGAAGGCGCCATTCCATCTGGTAAAAGAGCCTCGCCTGGGCAAACACAGCTTCATGTCGCTCTACTGGGCCTACACGGTCTTCACGACACCGCAGGTCATCACGGCGCTCACGACCGCGGGCATCCGTGGTTACGAGCGGTGGGACGTCCTGCTGCACCGCACGGGGCAGCCATCGCAGGTCGTCTCGCAACTGCTCTTTCCGACCATCGCTGAAGCGGGCCTGGCCGAAGAAGATCAGTTGCAACCTGAAACCTGTCCGCAGTGCGGACTGACCAAGTATGGCTATCATAAGCGCGGCTACATACATCTGCGGCGGGATGCCCTCCGTACTGATGTTGACATCCAACTTACGCGGGAATGGTTCGGTAGTGGAAGTCATATTGGTTTTCGCGAGATTCTGATCTCGAACCGGCTGGCGCGTTTAATTCTGGCGCACGACTGGCTGGGGGTCAGGCTCAAGCCGGTTGAGCTGATCTGACAGGTTCGACGTACGAATGTGCGGTACCTGACGCGACGGCCAGCGAGTGTGTGCGCAGCGCCCTGAGCTTCTTGAGGCTATAAGACAGACTCTGTTTGGACAATGAAGGAGGGCTCCGTGAAAATGCTGCACAGAATTACCTTCGGTAAGCACGACCGAGTAGAGCATTTGATCGACGACCCGGGGGCTGAAGAGTCAAGAGGAGATTCGTGCTGTGTTGGAAGCAGAATTGGATGCCATCCGCATAGAGATCCAAGCCAACCCGGCGCTTTTGAACCAGTGAGGGTGGCTATATGAAGCCAAGGTATTTTAGATGGTCCCAAGACAACCGGGAAGATGATTCGGATTCTAGCACTTGGTTCTTGAAGATCGAATTGATCGGGTACGACGAGTGGGATCTGAAAACAGGGCATACGATTGAGAAATGGGATTTGAATACCCTCGCCTATTATGACGATAGATATGCCGAGCAGACGGACTTCCCCTCGACTCGCTTTATGTTGCCAGTGTATTCATCTCGGCTCAAGAGCCTGGTCCAAGGAAAAGGAGTTGTTGGGATTCAGTATTTGCCACTGAAGTTCAGGCACAGTCTTACCAGCGTTGAGATCTACGGTTACCACCTGGTGAATTACCTGAAGATCGTTGACTGCTTGGACCGAGTGCATTCTGTTTATGGCACCTGGACAAAAGATAACTTGCTTTTCTGGGAGAAACGACCCTGGATGCTCGGAACATTTCGTGACGTGAAACGAGTTGTTCTTGACCCGGACAAGATAGGGGATGCTCAGTTATTCCGACTCTGGGGATGGGAAGATCTGGTACGATGCGAAACTGGGGTGATTCCATGAGAGAGCGGGCAGGAATCCAATTTGGCGGTGAAAGCGAGACGTTTGAGACTGCATGAAGGAGAAAACAAGATGACGGACTTACCACCAATCCAAGAGATTGTTGAGCGGGCGATTCGCTTCGAAGAGGAGTCGGTACAGCTCTACGCCAACGCGGCGCTCGTGGCGCGCAATGGTCACGTCAAGGCGCGGCTGGAGGAACTGGCCGCCGAGGAGCGCAGCCATGTCGAAAAGCTGGAGGGCCTGCGCACCACCAACATTCGCTGGGCCATCCGCCGCAGCCGCACGGAACGCGGCAACATCCCCGATCTCAAGCTGGCTGAAACCCTGGCGCCGCGCCAGCTCGGGCCAGACGCCGACGCGCAGGATGTGATGGTGGTGGCGATGCAGCGTGAGAAAGCCGCGGCTGAGTTCTACCAGGCCATGTCAAAACTGGTGGATGACCCCCTGGCGCGCGGCCTGTTCGAAATGCTCGCCAGCGAAGAGCTGCAGCACAAGTATAACGTGGAAAGCACGTATGAAAAGGCTGTCTACAAAGCCTTTTAATCATGACCAGGAGCGCTTGAAACCGATGGCAACAAACAACTATCGTGCCAACATCCTCGTGTGCGGAGGCACCGGCTGCACCGCGTCCAATGCGCACGAATTGGTAGACAACTTGCAGGCCGAGATCAACCGCCAGGGCCTGGCGCGTGAAATCGAGGTGGTGCCCACGGGCTGCCGCGGCTTCTGCGCCATGGGCCCGGTGATGATGATCTACCCGGAAGGCATCTTCTACACGCAGGTGCAGCCGGCCGACGTACCGGAACTGGTGGAAGAGACCCTGCTCAAGGGGCGCGTGGTCAAGCGGCTGACCTTTCACGAGCCGAAAGACCAGGCCGCGCTGCCCTTCTACAAGGACATCCCTTTCTACGGCAAGCAGCTGCGCATTGCCCTGCGCAACTGCGGCATGATTGATCCCGACAGCATCGAGGAGTATATCGCGCGCGGCGGCTATGAGGCGCTGGGCAAGGCCATCACCAGCATGAGCCAGGAAGATGTGCTGCGCGAGATGAAGGAAAGCGGCCTGCGCGGGCGCGGCGGCGCCGGTTTCCTGGCCGGTCTCAAGTGGGAATTCTGCTATAAGGCGCCCGGCAATCGTTCGATCCTGGAAGGCGACCCGCACAGCGTGATCGAAGGTATGATCATCGGCGCCTACGCCATTGGCGCCACGCATGGCTACATCTACTGCCGCGCCGAATATCCGCTGGCGGTCAAGCGCCTCAGGCAGGCAATTGCCCAGGCGCATGAGCTGGGTCTGCTGGGCGAGCGCATCCTGGACAGCGATTTCTCCTTCGACATGACGGTGAAAGAGGGCGCGGGCGCATTCGTTTGCGGCGAAGAGACCGCGCTGATGGCCTCCATCGAGGGGCGCCGCGGTGAGCCGCGGCCGCGGCCGCCTTTCCCGGCCGTCGCCGGCCTGTGGGGCAAGCCCACCAACATCAACAATGTGGAAACGTGGGCCAACGTCCCGCCCATCATCACCAACGGCGCCAAATGGTTTGCCAGCATCGGCACCGAGCGCAGCAAAGGCACGAAGGTCTTTGCGCTCACCGGCAAGGTCAACAACACCGGCCTGGTGGAAGTGCCGATGGGCATCACCCTGGGTGAGATCATTTACGACGTGGGCGGCGGCATCCCTGGCGGTAAGAAGTTCAAGGCCGTGCAAACCGGCGGCCCGCTGGGCGGCTGTCTGCCGGCTACGCACCTCAACACGCCCGTGGACTATGACAGCCTGACCGCGGCCGGCGCGACGATGGGCTCCGGCGGCATGATCGTCGTGGATGAAGACACCTGCATGGTGGAGTTCTCGAAGTTCTTCCTGACCTTCTCCGCGGCCGAGAGCTGCGGCAAGTGCATCCCCTGCCGCGTCGGCGGCACGCGCATGTTGGAAGTGCTAACCCGCATCACCGAGGGCAATGGCACGATGGAAGACCTGGATCTCATCAAGGAGCTGGCGACCGGGATGCGCACCGGTTCGCTGTGCGGACTGGGCCAGCTCACGCCGTCGCCGGTGCTAAGCACCATGCGCTATTTCCTGGATGAGTACATCGCGCACATCGAGGAGAAGCGCTGCCCGGCCGGCGCCTGCCAGCCGCTGGTGCGCGCCGGCTGCGTCAATGCCTGCCCCGCGCAGGTGGATACGCCGGCCTACCTGGCGCTGGTGGCGCAGGGACGCTACGCCGAAGGGCTGGAGATTCACCGCGAGGCCAACCCCTTCGCGCTGATCTGCGGCCGCGTCTGCCCGGCCTTCTGCGAGCACAAGTGCCGCCGCGGTCAAATTGACACTCCCATCGCGATTCGTATGGTCAAGCGCTTCATGGCTGACCAGGAATATGAGCAGCCCTGGACGCCGCCCATCTACAAGCCGCCGCAGCGCAAGCACATTGCGGTGGTGGGCGCCGGGCCTGGCGGCCTGACGGCCGCGCTGCGCCTGGCCCAGCAGGGCTACCGCGTTAGCGTGTTCGAGGCGCTGCCGCAGGCGGGCGGCATGATGACTTACGGCATCCCCGCCTACCGCCTGCCGCGCGAGCCCCTCTTCTCTGAAGTCGAGAACATCAAGCGCGCCGGCGTGGAAATCTTCACCAACATGGCCCTGGGCCGCGATTTCAGCCTGGACGATCTGCAGAAGAACGGGGTCAAGGTTCCTACCGATGCGGCTGCCAGTAATGGCAACGGCAGCGGCGCACGCACCCTGCCGCCTTTCGACGCCGTGATCCTGGCCCTGGGCGCGCACAAGAGCCGCAAGCTGCAAGTTCCGGGCGAAGACAAAACCGGCGTCTACCACGGCGTCAAGTTCTTGCGCGAAATTGCCCTGGGACAGGCGCCCGATGTGGCCGGCAAGCGCATCGGCATCGTCGGCGGCGGCGATGTGGCGATTGACGTGGCGCGTTCGGTGTGGCGCCTGGGCGCGGCCGCGGTGCACGTCATCTATCGGCGCACCGAGGACGACATGCCCGCGCACAAGGAAGAAATCCATGCGGCGCACGCCGAGGGTATTCAGTTCCACTTCCTGGTCAACCCGGTGGCTGTGCTGGGCGATGCCGAGGTGACGGGCGTGCGCCTGCGCCCCCAGCGCCTGGCGGAGTTCGATGAGGGCGGGCGCCGGCGGCCCAAGGCCATCGAAGGCGCGGACTTCGACCTGGCGCTCGACATGCTGGTGCCGGCCATTGGGCAGACTACCGATTTCGATTGGATGCCCGCGGGCGACAGCAGCGTGCAAACGAACTGGAACAGCGTGGTCAAGACCGATGACGCTTTCCAAACCACGCGGCCGGGCGTCTTTGCCTGCGGCGACGCGGTCAGCGGCCCGGCGACGGTTGTGGGCGCAGTGGCGCAAGGCAATCAAGTGGCGCAAGTCGTGGATAACTGGCTGGATACCGGCAAGACGATTCGGCCGATCATCAAGCCGGCGCGCCATGACTTTGCGCAAACCGTCAATCTGGACGACTACACCGACGCCAGCCGTCCCGTGATCCCCTTGATTCCGGTTGCGCGCCGCCTGGATGGCAATCCCTTCCAGGAAGTGGAGACTGGTTTTGACTTGGCGACAGCGCAGGCCGAAGCGGCCCGCTGCCTGCGCTGCGATTTGGAATGGCTGCAGCGCATGAAGCTGCCAGTGCCCAAGCGCGAGTTTGCTTGAAGTGGGGACTGACTCTCACTGGAGGTTCCATGGCAACTATTACGCTGACGATTGATGGCCGCGAGGTGCGAGTGCCGCAGGGCATGTCGGTCCTCGATGCGGCGCACAGCGCGGGGATTGATATTCCCGTGCTGTGCCACCATCCGGCCCTGCCCCCGGAGGGCGCGTGTCGCCTGTGCATGGTGCAAGTGGAAGGACAGCGCGGCCTGCAGCCGGCCTGCACCTTCCCGGCTGCGCCCGGCATGGTGATACAAACCGAAACCCCGGCTGTTGTTGAGGCCCGCCGTTTCGCGCTCAACTTACTCTTGTCCGATCATCCGCTCGACTGCATGACGTGCGACGCGGCCGGCGATTGTCTGCTGCAAGACCTGGCCTATCAGTACGGCGTCAAGGAGACGGACTTCAAAGGGCGCCAGCACAGCTACGCCATTGACCGCTCCAATCCGTTCATCCAGGTGGACCGCAACAAGTGCATTCTATGCCGACGCTGCGTGCGCGCCTGCAACGTGATCAACGGCGTGGAGGCGATCAGCGTCGTCTATCGCGGCTTCGATGCGCACATTGCCTTTGGCGCAGACGCCGGGATGCAGGACAGCCCGTGCGAGTTCTGCGGCAGCTGCGTGTCCGTTTGCCCGACGGCGGCGCTGATGCCCAGGGAGGCAATCGGCAAGGGGCGCACCTGGGAGTTCGAGAAGACGACTACCACTTGTTCTTACTGCGGCGTTGGCTGTCAGTTCGAGGTGAATGTCAAGAACGGCCAGATCGTCAAGGTCACGCCGTCCTGGGATGCGGTTGTCAACAAGGGCTGGACGTGCGTCAAAGGCCAGTTTGGATTCGACTACGTCAATCATCCTGACCGACTGACCACCCCGCTGATCCGGCGCGACGGGCAGCTGCAGCCAGCCACCTGGGATGAGGCGCTGGACCTGATCGCGGGCCGGCTGCACCAAATCCGGCAGGAGAGCGGGCCAGACAGCATCGCGGTCCTGGCTTCGGCCAAAGCAACCAACGAAGAAAACTATTTGCTCCAAAAGATGGCGCGGCAGGTCATTGGCACCAACAACATTGACCACTGCGCCCGTCTCTGACACAGCGCCACAGTGGCCGGTCTGGCCACTTCATTCGGGTCAGGCGCCATGACGAACTCGATCGAGGACGTCACGACCCAGGCGAAGGCTTACTTCGTCATTGGCTCCAACACGACCGAGCAGCACCCCGTAATTGGGATGCGCATCCGGCAGGCGGTCAAACAGCGCGGCGCCAAGCTGATCGTGGCTGATCCGCGCGACATTCCGTTGACTGATTTTGCCGTGCTGCATCTGCGTCAGGCTCCAGGCACGGACATTGCGCTCCTCAACGGCATCATGAACGTGCTGATCAGCGAGGATTTGTACGACAAGGAGTTTGTCAGCCAGCGCACGGAGAATTTCGAGGAACTGAAGGCCGTGGTGATGAAGTACCCGCC
>JBGAVB010000480.1:0-2015 GCA_044228345.1 Anaerolineae bacterium
AGAAGTGGTGCTCGTTGCGATCGGCCGTGAAGCCGTGAAAGAGGAGTACGGCCGGGAATGGGCCCGCGCCGGCCGGCATGTGGATCATTCCAACCAGGGTCTGCCCCTGATTTTGGAATGCAATAGATTGTTCTGGCATGTTTTTCTCCTGGCTGAAACCTGGATGAATTTTAGCGCAGGCTCTAGCGCAGCGCCAATGCTGCGTCAACGTTTTTTTAACACACCCGGCGTATACTCACGCACAGGAACGCGACTCATTCATGATAACCACGCGCCAGGCGGGCGCGTGCACAGGAGGAACGATGAGATTAGACAAATTGACGCAAAAGGCCCAAGAGGCCGTTTTCGACGCGCAGACGCTGGCGCAAGAGCACAATCATGCGCAGGTGCAGCCGGAGCACCTGCTCCTGGCCCTGCTGCGGCAGGACGAAGGGGTGGTGCAAGAGGTCGTGCAGCAGGCGGGCCTGGACCCGCTGACGCTGTCGCGGCCGCTCGACGCCGAACTGACGCGCTGGCCCAAAGCCTACGGCAGCAATGTCCAGGCCACGATGAGCGCGGCGCTGACGCGCGTGCTGCAGGATGCGCAGACCGAGGCCAACGCCATGCGCGATGATTATGTGAGCGCCGAACACCTGCTGTTGGCCCTGGCCGGCGACAGCGGCGGCGGCGCGCAGAAAGCCCTGGCGCGTCTAGGGTTGAACCGGGACCGGCTCTTGCAAGCGTTGACGGCCATTCGCGGCAGTCAGCGCGTCACCAGTCAAAATCCGGAAGCCACCTACAAGGCGCTTGATAAGTACGGCCGCGATCTGACGCAGATGGCGCGCCAGGGCAAGCTCGATCCGGTCATTGGCCGTGATGAAGAGATTCGGCGCACGATCCAAATTTTGAGCCGGCGCACCAAGAATAACCCCGTACTGATTGGCGAGCCGGGCGTGGGCAAGACCGCCATCGTCGAAGGGCTGGCTGGCCGCATCGTGCGCGAGGACGTGCCGGCCGGGCTCAAGGACAAGCGCGTCGTGGCGCTGGACATGGGCAGCCTGATTGCCGGGGCCAAGTACCGCGGCGAGTTCGAGGAACGCCTCAAGGCTGTGCTCAAGGAAGTGACCGAGGCGCAAGGTCAAGTCATTCTGTTCATTGATGAACTGCACACCGTGGTCGGCGCGGGCGCGGCCGAGGGCGCAATGGATGCCAGCAACATGCTGAAGCCGGCGTTGGCGCGCGGTGAGTTGTAGACCATTGGCGCAACCACGCTCGACGAATATCGTAAGCATATTGAAAAAGACCCGGCGCTGGAGCGTCGCTTTCAGCCGGTGTTGGTGGACGAACCGAGCGTCGCCGATACCATTTCGATCCTGCGCGGCCTCAAGGAGCGTTACGAGGTGCACCACAACGTGCGCATCACCGATGCGGCCGTGATCGCGGCCGCGACCTTGTCGCATCGCTACATCAGCGACCGTTTCCTGCCGGACAAGGCCATTGACTTGATTGACGAAGCCGCCAGCCGTCTGCGCATGGAGATCACGTCCAATCCAGCGGAGTTGGATGAGATCAAGCGCCGCGTCATGCAGATGGAGATCGAACGCGAGGCGCTGAAGAGGGAGTCTGACGAAGCCAGCAAGGCGCGCCTGGCTACGATCGAGCGCGAGCTGGCGAATCTGCGTGAAACCGAACGCGGCCTGGAAGCGCGCCTGGTGCGGGAGCGCGAGGTGATTCAGCGCCGCGCGCGCCTCAAGGAAGAAATAGAACAGACGCGGCTGGAGATTGAGCAGGCGCAGCGTCGAGCAGACTACGGCCGCGCCTCCGAGCTGCAGTACGGGCAGCTGAACGGTCAGGAACAGAAGTTGGCCGAGATCGAAGCGCAGTTGCAGGAGATGCAGGCGCGCGGGATGCTGCTCAAGGAGGAAGTGGGCGCGGAAGAAGTGGCCGCGGTGGTCTCTACGTGGACGCACATTCCGGTCAGCAAGCTGTTGGAAGGGGAAGTGGCCAAGCTGATGCAGATGGAAAGCCGCTTGCAC
>JBGAVB010000481.1:0-1995 GCA_044228345.1 Anaerolineae bacterium
CTGCTGCCAGGTCTGGCCGCCATTGGTGCTGCGGGCGACCATACCGCCGCCGCCTTCGCTGATGCCGCTGGCGTAGACCGTGGTCCAGCTCGGATCAACTGGCGCGATGTCCGACACGAAGTAGGCGCGCCAGAGGTCAGAATCCTGATGCTGCCAGGTGGCTCCGCCGTCGCTCGTCAGGTAGACGCCGTCGCAGCCAAAGGCGTAGACTTTGTTGACGTTGGTCGGATGGGCCACGACCGGCTGTAAGTTGAGTCCGGCCGGCGCTTCAGCCCACGTACGGCCGCCGTCTGTGCTCTTATACATCGGCTCATCCGGCCCGCCGGCCAGGCAGCGCGGCGTCAGCCCAGACCAGATCAGGCTGGAGTTAGCCGGGCTGTAGACGAATTTCGGCCGCGGCGCGGCGTTGTTGACCAGGGCCCAGTCGTCGTAGCCGATCTTGCGGTGCAGACCGGCGAAGCTGGTAGCGTAGCGGTCTTGCGTGCGATAGTCAGCGATCTGACGGATGGCGGGGTAGCCGTTGACGATCAGCTGGTACTGGTTGCTGGGCGGCGGCGGCGGGCCAGGCGGCAGACTGAGCGTACGCCAGGTGGCGCCGCCATCGTCGCTGCGTACCAACTGCGTGCTCCAATCCGTGGTGTCAGTCAGGTTGACGTAGAGCGCGGCGCCCTGCGGCCCCCAACCGACGGCCAGCGGAACCACCGACTGGTTGGCGCCGAAGTCGTGCACCAGCTGCCACTCCACGTCCTCAGGCGTCGGCGTGTTGGCGTTCAGGCTGCGCCAGAGCTTACCGGGGCTGCGGCTGCCCATGTACAACGCGTTGGCGCCGTTGTCGAAGGCCAGGCCAGTGTTCACGTAATAGCCCATCGTGGGCAGGGGCAGCCAGCGCCAGTTGCCCGCGTTGGTGCCGCGGTACAGGATTCCCCCGCCGTACTTGGTGGAGGTTGTCAGAAAAAGCGTGTTGGGATCATCCGGGTCAATGATGATGGGATTGGCCGCAGTCCAACCGCTGAGGTCGCCGCTGGCCGCGCGCCAAATCTGCCCGCCATCATCGCTCTTAATCACCATCACGCCGCCGCCGAAGTCGTGACCCCAGTTGGGCGCGGCCCAGAGCGTGGTCGGCCGGTTGTACTCCACCGAAAGCGCGTGGGTGCGCACGGTGTGCAGCATCTGCCACTGGCCATTGGCGTTGGTACGGAACAGCCCAGCAGCGGTGCCCAGATAGAGCGTACTGGGATTGGCATAGTCCATGCCCAGGCCAGCCCGGCCCACGGCGGGCGGCACGCCTTGCGGCGCCGACTGCCAGGTCTCACCGCGGTCGGTACTGACCAGCAGTAGTTGACTGTTGGTCAGGGCATACACGGGGCCTGGTTCGCCGGGCGCCACCACCAGCTCGCGCACGACGGCCGGGAAGACTACGCCTGTTGGGGTGGGTGTGGCGGTATGCAGCACGGTCGGCGTTGGCGTAGCGGTTGGAGGAACCGCCGGCACGTGGTTCTGAAACAGGGGCAGGTAACGCCGCCAGGACGTCCACGGCGGCGCCGGCTGGCTGCTGGGGGGAGGTGTCAGCGTGAACCAGGAATCTTGAGCAGGGGCGATGCGCCCCAGGCTCGCCGAAGCCACGCTCGTGAGTACGAGCAGGGCCAACAGCGCGCCGCCGATGAGCCACAGTGGTTTGGGTCTCATGCTATCCTCCTGCGCGACGGGAATCGCTGCATACAGTTTTCCAGCCAGGCGCTGGCAACCCGGCCGCGGGTGCGACCACCTGGCCAGCATCGGGGTCGTCTGTTTTCCCATTGTCATGACGCACGCTGTCCTCAGGCGATGTGCTTAGATGTGAAACCCGAACGCTGCGTCTAGCCCATCCGCTATCTACCTCCCCCGGCCATTTGGGCCGCGGATACCCCGATGTTATAATCACGCGACGCCGCCCCTGGCTGCACCATGCGAGCGGCGCTGAACCTGTCGTTGCGAGAATGAGTCCTATGCCTATCA
>JBGAVB010000482.1:0-1987 GCA_044228345.1 Anaerolineae bacterium
GCAAGATGCGCCGGACGATTACGTGGTGGCGACTGGCGAGACCCATTCGATTCGTGAGATGTGCGAAGTCGCGTTCAGCCACGCCGGCCTCGATTGGCAGGACCATGTGGCGAGCGATCCCCGCTTCTATCGGCCGGCCGAAGTGGACCTGCTCGTGGGCGACCCAAGCAAGGCCGGCGCCAAATTGGGCTGGGAGCCGATGGTCAGCTTCAAGGAACTGATCACGATGATGGTGGATTCAGACTTGCAGGGGCTGCAAGCGGGCCGGCGTTTCGCTGACGTGACGGAAATCACGCGGCTCAAGCGCTAAGCGGCAAATTTCAGGAGAACAAGAGTGACAGTACAGATCAAATTTGGCACTGACGGCTGGCGCGGCGCCATCGCTGAGGATTACACGTTCGACAGCGTACGCCGCGCCACGCAGGGCTTTGCAGACTATCTGAAAGCAACCTATCCGCCGGCCGAGGTCACGCGTGGGATCGTGATCGGCGGCGACCGTCGCTTTCTGTCAGAGCAGTTTGCCGCGACCGCGGCGGAAGTGCTGGCCGGCAACGACATCCCGGTGCATTTTTGCGGCGGCGGGATTCCCACGCCCACCATCGCCTATGCGGTGAAGGTGCGCCATGCCCTGGGCGCGATCAACATCACGGCCAGCCACAATCCGCCCACCGATAACGGCTACAAAGTGCGCGACCCCAACGGGGGCGCGATTGACCCCGCGGGCCTCACGCAAATCGAAGAGCACATTCCTGACGCGGTCAGCAGTTGCAAGCAAACGACCTTCAAGGCGGGCGTCAGCGCCGGCCTGATCATGGAGTTCGACCCGACGCCGACCTATGTGGAACAACTGCAGCGCCTGGTCAACCTGGAGCCGATCCGGCAGGCCGGTTTCAAGGTCATGGTGGATCCGATGTGGGGCAATGGCGCGGGCTGGCTGACGCGGCTGCTCGGCGGCGCCAAAACCGAGGTTTTCGAAGTCCACAGCGCGCGCAACCCCATCTTCCCGGAGATGCTGCGGCCGGAGCCGATTCCGCCCAACGTGGACGCGGGCCTGGCCGCGGCGCGCCAGATCGGCGCGGATGTGGTCGCGATCACCGATGGCGATGCAGACCGCTGCGGTTGGGGCGATGAAAACGGCGTCTTTGTAGACCAACTGCGCGTCTACGCCCTGCTGGCGATGTATCTCCTGGATGTGCGCGGCGAGCGCGGCCCCATCGTCAAGACGCTCAGCACGACCTCGATGCTGGACAAACTGGGCCAACGTTTCGGCGTACCCGTGATCCACACCGGCGTCGGCTTCAAATATGTGGCGCCGGCCATGATCAAATACGATGCGCTGATGGGCGGCGAGGAGAGCGGCGGCTATGCCTTCCGCAATCATGTGCCGGAGCGGGACGGCCTCCTGAGCAACCTGTACCTGCTCGACCTGATGGTGCGCACGGGCAAAACGCCGACGCAGCTCCTCGATCGGCTGTTCGACCTGGTGGGCGGTCCGCACTATTACGATCGCATTGACACCCGCCTGCCCGATTTGGCGTTTGCCGCGGCCGCGCGCGCAAGGCTGGACAGCGCGCAGCCCGCCGCGATCGGCGGCAAGAAGATCGTGGACAAGGTGACGCTGGATGGCTACAAGTTCGTGATGGAGGATGGCGGCTGGCTGCTGGTGCGTTTTTCCGGCACAGAGCCGCTCATTCGCGTCTACACCGAAACCATGGATCAAGGCGCGGTCAAAGCCATTCTGCAGGACGGCCTGCGCCTGGCCGGTATTGCTGGCTAATTGTTCATGGCGCTAGAACTCGTTGACAGTCACTGTCATCTGACCTGGAACAGCTTCGACGCCGATCGGTCGGAGGTTATCGCGCGGGCGGCCGCGGCCGGGGTCACGCGGGGCGGCGTCGCGGCGTTGCTGCGGGCGCCTGCGAGCGCCGGTTCGCGCGCCGAGGCGGGGCGGATCGCGGGGACGCGCGGCGTGGTCGGGTGGGCCAAC
>JBGAVB010000483.1:0-1983 GCA_044228345.1 Anaerolineae bacterium
AGGGCTGCGCAGATCGTGAAGGCTGAAGTAAAAAATCTCTGCGCTCTTCTGCGTCTTTGTGGTTCAAACGACAGCACCGATCAACTCACACAACAGGCACGTAATGGCTGAAACCTTACCGCAGCTCCTCCTCGAACGCGCCGCGCACGCCCACATAGCCGTTGCCGATGGTAAAGACCGTTTCTTGCCAGGCGAGCTGTGCGGGGTCAAAGCTGCTCTCTTCGACGATCCAAAGATCAGGCGCACGCGGCGCCGCCGCCAGCGCGCCCAGCAGGTCAGCCAGGCACACATCAGCCAGGCTGGGGAAGACCACATCAGCCATGCCTACGCGCGCGGGCGGCCCCAAGCCCACGGCGCGCATGCTGGCGGCCTGCGCTGCGAGGATGCCAGCTTCTGCATCCTCGAACACGGCGCATGATGCCGGCGCGACCCCCAATTGCGCGGCCGCGTGCAGGAAGAGGTCAGGCGCAGGTTTTGTGCGTTCCACGCTGGCGCCATCCGAGATGGCGTCAAACAGATCAGCAATGCCCAGGCGCTCGATCACCGTCCAGGCATTGCGGCTGGCCGAGCCAAGCGCCGTCTGGATGCCCGCGGCGCGCGCTTCGTGCAGCAGCTCCACTGCCCCTGGCAGCAGGTCAGCGGGCGACACCTGCTCCAGCATATCCACATAATACTGATTCTTGCGCGCCATCAGGCCGAGTATCTGGTCCTCAGGCAATGACCGACCGGCCAGGATGATGTCCAGCGAAGCCCGGCGCGAAATGCCGCGCAATTGCTCGTTCACGGTTCGGTCGAAGGGAAACCCTTCTTCATCCGCCAGGCGCTGCCAGGCGCGGTAGTGGTATTCTGCCGTGTCGGTGATGACGCCATCCAGGTCAAAAATGAACGCTTTTAGTTGCATGACCACCTGTTCGCGCCCGTGAGCGCGCTCCTTGTTTTCGGTCCGGCGACGTGGCGACCGCTCATCGCGCCGCACTCGATGCCCGCACGATCAGCTCGGGTTGCAGCAGTACATGGGACTCAGCAACCGAGCGGCCGTTGACGAGATCAATCAGCATGGTCACCAGCCGTTCGCCGACTTCAGCCACCGGTTGGCGCAGGCTGGTGAGGGGAGGGCGCAGGAAACGCGCTACCGGGGCATCGTCGAAGCCCACGACGGCGACATCACGTCCAACCGTAAGCCCGGCGTCGGTTGCCGCGTTGACAGCGCCCATGGCCATGAGATCCGAGAAGGCGACGATGGCGCTGGGGCGCTGCGCTGGCGGGAGCGCCAATAGGCGTTGGGCGCCCGCATAAGCATCATCATGGGTATTTTCGATCCGCATCACCCAGGCCTCCAGCGCAGGCAGGTTTGCCGCAGCCAGGGCCTCGCAATAGCCTTCAAGCCGATAACGCCCGGTCAATGAGGGATCTGGCCAGGCCAGGCACCCGATACGTTGATGCCCCTCTGCCATCAAGTGCTCCACGGCCATGCGTATGCCCGCGCGGCCATCCACATCTACCCAGGGGAAGTCCCACTCTGGATTGGAGCGACCGAAGGCGACGAAGGGAAAGCGCACGCCTAGCAGCGCACGCACCCGTGGGTCTTCCAGGTTCGTGTTCGAAAGCACGAAGCCGTCAACCTGGCCGGACAGCATCATCTCTTCGTAGACGACGAGTTCTTCTTGGGGAGAGGCGGTAGGAAAGGCAAGAATGCGATAATCGTGATGGGCAGCCGCCTGGGCCATGGTTTGCCAGAATTGATCCAAAACGGGCGTGAATTGACTCGGCGACACGGGACGCCAGGAATAGCCCAGGAGTCGCGTCTTGCTCGCTTGCAGATTGCGAGCCGTGATATTGGGCCGGTACCCCAGGCGGGTAATGGCTTGCAGCACGCGCGTGCGCGTATCGTCCCCGACACGACGTGAATCGTTGAGGACGTACGAGACGGTCGCAATGGACACACTCGCTTCTTTCGCCACATCGTGAATCGTGATACCAGCC
>JBGAVB010000484.1:0-1981 GCA_044228345.1 Anaerolineae bacterium
CGGTTGGCAAACCGCCGGCGCACTGCCTACCAGTCTCGCGCCGCCGCCCGCGCCCCCGCCCGCGGGCACAGGTGCGTACAGCGCTTTGCTGGGCAGTCCCGCCTATGGCCACGGCTATCCCAACCCGGTCGTGCCCATTGGCAGCGGCGCAGTCAGTCAAACAGTGACCATTCCGCTGCTGTCCGAATGGCCGCAAATCCGGCTTTCGTTTTGGTACCGCGTTTTTACCTATGATGTGGTGTACCACCCGGGCCGCCAAAAATACTATGATTCGTTCGAGGTCTACATCCTGAGCAGCACGGACGTCACCCTCACACGGCTGCTGCAGGATGGAAACCACAATTTGAACCTGGTCGGGCCTGACAAACCCGTGGTAGACCTGGGCTGGAAATTCGCCAGCTTTGATCTAGCCCCGTATGCCGGGCAGACGATCAGACTCTGGTTTGGCAGCTTCAATCGGCAAGATGGGTACTACAACACCTATACTTATTTGGACAGCGTCAGAATCACGACGCCGGTGCGGCGCGTGATGTATCTTCCGCAGGCGGGGCGACGACAGTGAGTGTAAGGACAAGTGGCGGTTATGGCCGTATCCTCGGCAGACCTTGACCAACTGCATGCCCAGGGCATGGAACACTATCAGCGCCGCGAGTGGCGACTGGCGCTGGAGTATTTTACGCGCCTCAAGAAAATGCAGCCGGCGCGTCAGGGCCTAGACGAGCTGCTGGACGAAGTGCGTTGGTTTTTGCAACTGGAGTCCATGGAATCGGGCGCAGCCGCCAGCAGCCTCACCGATGCAGTTCCTGCCGTCAAACCACACAGCGCCGCGCAAACTGCGCGCCGGCGTTGGCTCCTGATGGCGTTGGCCGCGACGGTCGTGGTCCTGCTGGTGGCTTTTTTCATTCCTGGCGGCATACGGGATCGCTGGTTTAACGGCAAACAGCAGCAGATGTCCGTGCTGTACAATCGCGGCATTGCGCTGCTCAGCGCGGGCGATTACGACGGCGCTATCCGTGATTTCGAAGCCATTTTGCAGTTGGCGCCGGGCAATTTGCAAGCGCAGGCTGAGCGTGATCGCGCGACGCGCCTGCGCACCCTGGCGCAACTCTACGCGCAGGCCAAGGCCGCCATCGCCGCCGAGCAATGGGATGCCGCCGCTGGCTATCTGGACCAACTGCTGGCGCTTGATCCTGCCCAATCCACGGACGCGCAAAGCCTGGCCGCGCAGGTCAAACGCCAGCAAACCCTCTTGGGCTTTTATAATGCCGGGCAGCGCTTCTATGACCAGGGGCAGTGCCCTGAAGCCCTGGCGCAGTTCGAGCAGGTGCGCGCGCTCGATGCTTCGTTTCGCGCCGAAGGCGTGCAAGAATACCTCTTCAACTGCTATCTCAACGAAGGTCGGGCGCGCATCAGCGCCGCGGGCACCTCTGAAGACAATGTCAAGGCGGCTATTGAAAGCTTCGGCCGCGCGCTGAGTCTACGCCCCAAGAATGTGCAGGCCACCGAAGAACGGCAGTTAGCGAGCTACTACCTGGACGGCGTGCGCTCCTACAACGTCGGCGATTGGAACCAGGCTGAAGGACGCCTGCGCACGGTGTACGACACGCGCAACACCTATGCCGGTGGGCAAACCGCACAGCTGCTCTACCTGATCTATTTGCGCCGCGCCGATCAGTACATGGCGCTCACGCAGTATGTGGCCGCGCTTGAAGATTACCGCCGCGCCCTGGCCCTGGAAGTAAAAGACAAGACGACCGCGCAGAGCGGTGAAGCGGCCGCGCTGCAGGCGCTGGCTACGGCCACTCCAACCCCCACGCCCACGCGCACGCCCACGCCCACGCGGACGCCGATCCCACCGACGCGGACGGCAACGCCGACGCCGATTCCCCCCACCCGCACGGCGACGCCCACCGTGCCCCCCACGCCCACGGACGCGCCGCCGCCCACAGCCACGCCTGTGCCGCCGACGCCGACGCCGATT
>JBGAVB010000485.1:0-1974 GCA_044228345.1 Anaerolineae bacterium
AGTAGCGGCCAACGTATACGAACCCGCGCTCTAAGACAACGATCTTGATGTCGCCGCTCTCGGCGCGGACGTACTCGATACCGTTTACCGTGATCTTTTCCATGATGTACTCCTTGCCCGCGTACAATGCCCACGGGCGGGCGTGTGGCCGCTAGCTGAACTGCGGCGTCTCGTCCGGCTCGCCGTCAAGCTCAGCGTCGGTGATGATCGCGGCCCTGCTTTTGTCTTCCATGCGTTGCTGAACATCCTCATACCAGCACTCCCACATCTGACGCGCCGTGGTCGGCTGGCAGGCGGCCTTGCATTTGGCGTATGCGTTTTCAGCGTGCTTCTGGTGGTCGAACACGCCCTGGGACAACCCCCACTGGATGGCGTGCTCAGGCTTCGTCCAATCGGCCCAAACCGAGAAGCCGGGCGGATCGGCCTGAGCCTGCTTGCCATTCGTGGGGGCGGGCGGTTCGGTGACGATGCGGGGGGCCGGTGCATCGATGACCTCGCCCGTCTCGCCATCCACGGTGGCTCCCATCTCCTCCGGCGTGTAGACCGGCCCGCCGAAAATGTCCGGGCAGTACCAGCGGGCGCCGTTGGACATGGCCCGTGCAAAGAGCATGTTGCGAGCGTACTTGTCCATGTTCTTGGTGCCGGCTGCGCGGGCATCCTGCGCCGTGAACTCGCTGGAACCGATGATCTCCCACTTGTCGCCGTTGCGCTCGCGAAATTCAATCTCGCACCGCTGCGCTGTCATCTCGCGCACCCGGTAATCGTAGCGCCCGCTGCGCTTGATGGCCGCTGCCATCAGGTTGGCGCTGATGCTGACACGGCCACTGATGACGTGGATACCCGTCATCGAGGCGATAGGGCCGAAGCCGATCTCGCGTCCTGCGAGTACCTTCACGACTGCCTGAGCAGCGCCGCGGCTGTCTGCGAAAAAGCCGGACTGCGCCAACAGATCGCCAAGCTGCATCGTTTCGCTGAGAGTTGGTGTTGCTACTGTCAATGTCTGCGTCATGTGTCCTGTACCTCCTTGCCGCCAGTCGCACCCCTGGCGGCGATGGTTGGCCCGGTGCGGGGCGTGTCGGTGGTTATCGTCCGCTAGCCCAGGCGTACAGGTCGCTGGCGTCGCGGCGCTCCATGCGGGCGTTGTGTTCAGCCTGCTGGCGCTCCAGCCATGCCTCGACGGACGGGCCGGCGGTGTGGCGGTACTGGTTGTCAACCAGCTCGTAGTGCGGTGCATCGTCGCGGCCGGGGATCGTCAGGAATGTGCGGCTGCGGTTGCCGCTGATCCGATGGCCTACGATGCGCAGGCCATCATCGGGCATTCCTTCGTTGAACCACTGCCTGTCAAGCTCGCCTGCTACGTCGATACTGATTGGGGTTGCCATGATCTGCGTCTCCTTGTGCCTATCGCCGTGGTCGCTGCCTGCTGGCGAGCGATGCATCGGCGTGGCGGCTGTTCGTGCGCCCCGGCTCCTGTGTGGCGGCTGCTGCCGTCATAGACGAGGGGCCGGTGGGCGTGGTTGTTCATTCGATCTAGATACATCATATCACAGATGTGAAGATTTGTCAAGCACCAATTTCACCAAAGTGAAAACCTGGCTATTGACAAGACTTCACATCTGTGATATGATTGGGCTATGAACACGATCAAAACATTCCTCCACGAACGGAACATGACACAGACGGAGTTAGCCGACAAGCTAGGCGTTCAGCCGTCCTATGTCAGCATGATTATCAGCGGTGATCGAGCCGTCTCAGATGCCTTTCGCTGGCGCTGGCTTTCGGCATTTGGCCAGCCGCTGGAAGATACCAACGGTAACGTAACTAACATCAGCACCACTACTCAGCGCCAGGAGCCACAGCCATGACAAGCTACCTCATTGCCGCTTCGGTAGGCGTAGGAATTGCGACGGCAATACTTTATTTTAGCGGCGAGCCGTGGGAGATGGCGGCGCTGTTTTCCGTGCTGGTAGCGTT
>JBGAVB010000486.1:0-1926 GCA_044228345.1 Anaerolineae bacterium
GTCGCTGCCGGTCTGCGTCAAGCTGTCACTGCCCTGCAGCCGGCCGTGCGGCGCCGAAGCCGGCCAGGGGCGCAGGTCGGAGTTGCTGAGATCGGTTTGCAGCCAGGGGATGTGCGTCCAGGTGGTGAACACCTCACAGCGGTCAGGCGCCGGGATGAGGCCCCCTGCATAGAACTGGCGTTGCATCGTCTCGCCGCTCAAGTCCTCGACGATCAGCAATTCGCCCAGGCTGGCGCTGAGCGCGCCGCCGCCCGTGCGCGTGCAGGTGGTTGTTTGTCCTGTCTGAAAATCCAGGGCGGTGACCGTGGTCAGCCACGTGGCGCTGCCGGCGGTCGCCTGGAACTCCAAACCGACCTGGTCGCCTGTCAAGGTGCGCCGCGCCAGGGTGAAGGTCGGTGCGGCCTCACCCCGCAGCGTGTAGTCAGTCTGCTCCTGCGCATTGACTGATTGGCCCACCATCTGCCAACTGCTGGTTCCCCGCCAGCCGGCGCAGGGCAGATCGCTGCTCACCAGACGCAAATCACCATTGGGGGCAATCCGGCTCGTGCGCCGCTGTCAGTTGCTGTTGCTGATGATCACGAGCACGCTCTGCACCCGCTCCGCGGGATTGTCCTGGCAGAACAGGCTCCATTTGCGCTGCGACCAGTCCTCTGGCCCTTGCCAGCCCTGCCCATTGCGGTAGAGCAATGCCTGCACGTGCATGGAGGGCATGTTGTTGAACGTATTGGCCAACGCCCACATGCGTACGTCGTCCGCGATCGCAATCTCCTCATAGAAGATGCCCAGGTCGGGCAAGGCGAGCGGGTCGCCCGCAGGGCGGCCATCGAGATAGTAGACCCAGTAAGGATCGTTGAGCAGCGCCACGCGGGAATCGGTCATGCGCCAGTCCGTCATCCACCGCTGCTGGAAGTTATCCCACGCCTGGTAGCGGTTATTGGGCGGCAGGTTCAAATTGAGCAGGGCAAATTCAGGCCAGCGCTGCTCCCACCCGCCGGCGATGCGGTCATTGATGACCTGGTACAGGTCGCCGTTGGCCGCGTTTTCGGTGGCGGCCATGATCTGCGCGATCAGTTCCGGGTGATAGCTGCCGGTGTAATGGCTCAGGTAGAAGGGCCACAGATAGGCGCCGTACTCGCGGATGCCAGTGGTGTCTATGAGCCAACGCCAGGCCGATTCCAGGTACGATTTGGCATAGGCCTGTTCTGTCTGCGCGTCGGGTTGACCGTCCATGCGCTCGAAATAGTCAATGGCCCAATTGGCCGTTGACTCCATCCACCATGAATCGTAACAGTCGGCGGCCGGGTTGTACGCAAACTGGATCATGTGCATGAACTCATGCGCGATCGTGTTGGTTTCCGATGAGCCTTGCTTGAGCACCTGCATGTAGGTGGGCGCTGCTTTGCAGCCCTTGCCAGGATAGGTGCTGACCATCGCCAGGGTGCTCTCGTAGCCGGGCAGGGGATCATACACCATGTAGACATCCAAGCGGCCATCGCTGGGATTGCAGCCCAGGCCGGCGTCGCTCAACGGCGCGCGCAGCAGATCGGTCAGGATGGGGTAGATGCGCGTTTCCAGATCGGCGCTGATTCGTTGGGCGCGCTGCCAGAAGCCGGCGTCATTGGGCGGAAACCACACTACGAAATGGTCGGTTTCCAGGGGGATAAGCAAATTCTGCGCCACTTCGTTGCAGCGATCGCTGATGTGATCGGTTGGCTGTGCGGCCGCCGCCATCGTCTGCGCGCCATGGATGCGCCGGTCGTACCAACTGCCGACGTACACCGGCGGGATCAGAAAAGGAACCAGGGTTTGGCGCGTGGCTGGCGTCAGGGTTTCGAAGCGCTGCGTCGCCTCGGCCACCGCGTTGGAGTCCATCACGCCGCGGTCGTCTCCGCGCAGCCGCGAGGGCAGGCGCGTATCGCCAAAGAC
>JBGAVB010000487.1:0-1924 GCA_044228345.1 Anaerolineae bacterium
CCCAGGATGCGTCGCGTGAAGGTCAACGTCAAGAGCGTGGCAACCCCGCCGGCCGCGATGATGGCTGTGAGCAGGGTGCGGTTGACCGAACGGATAAAGACATCCTGGCCGACCCGCGTCCCGGTGGAAACCGCCAGGTCAAAGCAGCGTACACTCATCGTGCCGCCTTCTTTGACGAAGCTCTCGAATTGGCTGGTAATGGCCCAACTGCCCACCAGGGCCGCGATGCCGACGGTGACAATCACCACCGTGGCAAGCATCAAGAGCAAACGAAAGCGCAGGCTGTTGAAGATTGAAACCAGGGGCGCGTTATTGGGCGGCAAGGTGCGGGGCGGCAGTCGAAAACGCAGGCTATTGGACACTGTCCCCTCCGGTATAGGCGAACTTGTAACCAATCCCGTAGACGGTTTGCACGTAGATCGGCTCTTCAAGGCTTGGCTCGATTTTGCGCCGCAGGTTCATGACGTGTACATCCACCGTGCGCTCCAGGCCATCGTAATCGAACCCAAAAGCCTGCTCGAGCAGCTCCAGGCGGCTGAAGACGCGGCCAGGCTCCTTGATGAGAATTTCCAGCACCTTGAACTCCTTGGGCGTCAGGCGGATGAACTTCCCCTGCAAACGCACCTCATGCCGCACAAAATTGACCAACAGGTCGCCGGCGCGCACTTCATCGGTTTCGTGTGCGCTGCTTTCGTTCAAGCGGCGCAACACCGCGCGCACGCGCGCCAACAATTCACGCGGACTGAAGGGTTTGGTGACGTAGTCGTCTGCGCCCAAGTCAAGCCCCACCAGCTTGTCATGCTCGGTGGACTTGGCCGTGAGCATGATGATCGGCACCCTCGATTCGCTGCGCAAAATGCGGCAAACGTCCAGGCCATCAACCGTAGGCAGCATCAGATCAAGGATGATTAAGTCTGGGCGTTTATGCCGCGCCATCAGCAGCGCCTGCTGCCCGTCATGCGCAGCAAGGACGCGATATCCGTCCTTCTCCAGATACATACGGACCAGGTCAACGGTTTTCCGGTCATCGTCTACAATTAAAATGCGGCGGTTCATGGCGGCGTCCCTCATTCCACGTGCAGCTTTGCCTACAGTATACCATGTTTTTCGTTAAGGTTGAATGTGGAAATGGTGTGAAAATCATGAAGACCAGGTGAAGGCCAGCGCGCTGCAACACCCTTGACGGACAGGATAACCCGTGCTATGATTTTAGCAGCGACAGGATGCACGCGTCCGTGACGGCGCCCTGCGCTTACCAACGAAAAGTCAATCTCGTTCTGATCTGCCTCAAAGGAGAGGTTCCTTATGACCCACAACGGCAAGATGCGGGCTGTCATCAAACCAGAACGATCGCCCGGTTTGGAGATGGCCGCGGTTGACATTCCACGCATTGGTCTCCATGATGCTCTAATCAAAGTGAAAGCCACCTCCATCTGCGGAACCGACTTGCATATCTTCAAGTGGGATCCCTGGGCGCGGGCGCACATCAATCCGCCGATCGTCGTGGGTCACGAGTTCTGCGGCGAAGTGGTGGAGATCGGCCAGGAAGTGACGCAGGTGAAAGTGGGTGATTTTGTCTCCGCAGAAAGCCACATCACCTGCCAGACCTGTGCTCAATGTCGCACCGGCAATGGTCACATCTGCAAGAACACCAAGATCATCGGCGTTGGGCGCGACGGCTGTTGGGCTGAGTACATCGCGATGCCAGAGTACAACCTCTGGCTGAACCCGCCCGACATGCCGGTGGAAATTGCCAGCCTGCAGGAGAACTTTGGCAACGCCGTTCACACTGCGTTTGCCACGGATGTCACCGCGCGCAAGGTGCTGGTTTCAGGGTGCGGCCCCGTGGGGTTGATGACCATTGCGGTCTGTAGAGCGGCGGGCGCGCGCCAGATTTTCGCCACCGATATTTCTCCTTATCGCC
>JBGAVB010000488.1:0-1916 GCA_044228345.1 Anaerolineae bacterium
AACCCTCAAGAGCGCCTAACGCACGCACCGGCTCCGATTTCGCGCCCGAATGACAAACATGAACCCCGACTCTGCGCCAAATGACAATCGCCCGACGCTGCGCGCGCCGGGCGATTCGTATTACGTGAACCACGGCGTAGCCCAGGCTGGCGGGCTACATCCCAAAACTTCCTAGCCCACGGCAACGTCCAGGGTGTTGGTTTCGGGCGTGGTCAGGGCTGGGGCGCCGGCTTCGGGCGCAGGCACCATCGGCAGAGATGAAACCATGCTGCGCAAGATGGTCAAGAGATCAATGGGCAAGGGGAAGATGATCGTCGAGTTCTTCTCCACAGCGATTTCAGTCAGCGTTTGCAGATAGCGCAGTTGAATGGCGATCGGTTCATGGGACATGGTGGCGGCGGCGTTGCGCAGCTGCACCGCAGCCTGGAATTCACCCTCGGCATGGATGATCTTGGCGCGCTTCTCGCGCTCGGCTTCGGCCTGGCGCGCCATGGCGCGCTGCATCGTTTGCGGCAGCTCCACGTCCTTCACTTCCACAATGGAGACCTTGACGCCCCACGGTTCGGTGGCTTCGTCAATGATGCGCTGCAGCTTGGAGTTGATGCTTTCGCGATGCTGCAGCAGCTCATCCAGTTCCGATTGGCCCAGCACATTACGCAGCGTTGTCTGCGCAATGTTCCACGTGGCCCGGCGATAGTCCTCGACGTTGACAACCGAGGCCGACGGATCCACCACGCGGAAATAGACAACCGCATTCACCTTGACGGTGATGTTATCCTTGGTGATGGCTTCCTGGGCGGGCACATCGAGCGTGATCGTGCGCAGATCCACCTTGACGAAGCGATCCACAAACGGGATGATCAGGAAGAGACCCGGTCCCTTGGCGCCAATCAGCCGCCCCAGGCGGAAAATGACGCCGCGTTCGTACTCCTGTACGATCTTGATGGCCGATGAGGCCAGGACGAACAGCAGTAGAACGATAAATCCAATAACAGAATACATAGTCGAACCCCCTTTTATTGCGGCAGACGCAAACGGGTTTGCCTGCCGGCTTCTGACTGATAACTGCCCTTATTCGCTCGCTGCGCGGCGCAACAGCCGCATGCCGTTCAAGATAACGATCAGCGAGGCGCCCATGTCAGCGAAAACCGCCATCCACAGGGTGGCGGCGCCAAACAGGGCCAACGCCATGAACACTGCCTTGATACCCAGACTGAGAAGGATATTCTGTTGTACGATGCGCCAGGCGCGACGGCTCAAGGCGATCAGCGTTGGCAGCTTGCGCAGATCATCCCCCATCAACACGACATCGGCCGTCTCCAGCGCCTGGTCGCTGCCCGCGCCGCCCATGGCCACGCCGACCGATGCGCGGGCCAGGGCCGGTGCGTCGTTGACGCCGTCGCCCACCATCGCCGCCGCGCCATACGTCGCCAGCAGCGCTTCCACCGCGGCCACTTTCTGCGCAGGCCGCAGGCTCGCACGCACCTCATCCACGCCAGCTTGCCGGGCAATGGCCTGTGCGGTGCGCTCATTGTCGCCCGTTAGCATGACGGTGTGGGTGATGCCCGCACGCTTAAGGCTGACCAGCGCCTCGCGCGCATCCGGCCGCACGCGGTCAGCCACGGCCAGCAGACCGAGCACCGGCCCAGTCGCGCGTCCCACCAGCATGACCGTCTTCCCCGCCGCCTCCAAATCGGCCACAGCCTGGGTCAGGTCAGACGTCAGGATCTGCCCGAACTCTTCAAACAAGGCCACGCTGCCCACCAGGATATCGCTTCCCGCCACCAGCCCGCGCGCGCCGCGGCCGCTCAAGGCCTGCACCTCCAGCGCGGGTATCACCGTGAGGCCTCTTTCAAGCGCCGCGCGCACCACAGCCTGCGCCAGCGGATGCTCGGAGCGGCTTTCGACGGCTGCGG
>JBGAVB010000489.1:0-1902 GCA_044228345.1 Anaerolineae bacterium
TTGTTTGTCGAAGACGATCACACCGTCGGCGATTGAGTTGAGAATGGCTTGATTCCGCCCGGCTTCGACGCGCTCGCGGAGTAGCGATTCGGTCAATGCTTGTGTACGTTCGATAACGACACCATCCAGGTTGGCGTCAGCGGAGGCGAGGTATCCTACACACCTGACATCGTCACCGACGTCTATTCCAACACGCTGCTGCTACTGTTTCTGGACGATCTGCCCGGGTCGCGTCTCTTCCGCGACGATTCGGGCAGAAACCGCGTGACACTCTGCACCACCACGTCCTGCCCGGCAGCCGGCGTAACGGGCCGCTTTGGCCGCGCGATCCAGTTTGACGGCGCAGCCGCGGGCGGGCAGCAGGTGCGCGCGACCTCGGTGGCCGTCGACGCGGGGAACTATACCCTGACCCAGTGGTTCAAGGCCGGCTGCAGCAACTGCGGCATCTCCAGCGTGCGTACCCTGATCAGCGGCGCCTTCAACACCGACCGCCAGGTCTACCTCAGCGGCGGCAACGTCTGCGTGGATCTCTTCAACGGCAGCCGTGAGAGCATCTGCTCGGCCGGCGTCAACTACGGCGACAATCAGTGGCACATGGCGGCGCACGTGGTGGGCGCGGGCGGCCAGAAGCTCTACGTGGATGGCCGGCTGGCGGCCAGCGGCCTCAAGACCGCGTCGAGCTACGTCGGCGACAGCAGCATCCTCTTTGGCGAGGCTGCGCAGGCCACGGCAGCGCGCTTCAGCGGCCTGCTGGATGAGGTGAAGGTTTTCCCCATGGCCTTGAGCGCGGCCCAGGTGGCCGGCCTGTACAGTTCATGGAACCCAGTCAACGTCGCCCAGACCGGCGCCGGCGTCCTTACCTCTGCCTGGACGGCGCAGGTTCCCGCAGGCCTGGAGGGCAACTACCAGATTGACCTGACGGGCAGCGATGTGCTGGCCAACCGCAACGGCGACCGCATCTCCTGGAATCACTGGCGCGGCGAGATTGACACCGCGCCGCCGCGCCTCAACCTGGATGTGCAGTACAGCGGCTATGGCAGCACGGGCCAGACCACCTACACCGCCTACGCGGAGGACCTCAACCTGAGCGAGGCCAACTTGCAGTTCCCATGCGCCAACCCGACCGTCACGCGCACCTACAATACGCTGACGCGGCCGGGCGAACCGCAGCGGCTGAACCGCATGGACCTGACGTGCAGCGCCAGCGGCATTGACCCCAACGTGCCCTTCATGCGCGTGTGCGACGCTTATGGCAACTGCGCGGCGCGCAAGGCGTCGGGCTATCGCCTGTACGCAGCCACCGACCGCGGCATCATCCGCGCTAACCCCATTGACGGCTCGGAGATCGAAGTGCTGGTTCCGCCTTCCATCAGCAATCCTACCGGCGGCCTGGCCCTGGACGCTCCGCGCAGCAAGCTGTACTGGGTGGCCGGCGCAACGATCGTGCGCGCCAACCTGGACGGCAGCGCTGTCGAGACGGTGCTCAGCGGCCTGAGCTCGCCGCGGCGCATCGCCGTCAACAGCAACGCCGGCAAGCTGTACTGGCAGGAGCCGAACGCGATCAAGCGCGCCAACCTGGACGGATCGGGCGTGGAGACCGTGGTCGCCCCGGACCGCGCGCTGACCAGCATGGCGCTGGACCCCGCGCGCGGCCGCTTGTATTGGTCCACGGCGGCCGCGTTGGCGCCGGGCGGCTTCGGCTATTACGAAACCATCTGGTGGCGCGCTGATCTCTCCGGCCAGGGCGCGGGCGCAGTGACTTTCTGGAACGACGGCGCGCAGGGCGGCGTCAACTTCCAGTGTTTTCCGACCGCCATTCGCGACGTATTCGTCGAGCCTGGCACCGGCAAGCTGTTCTGGAGTGTGTACAACCCCTCCTGCTGGCAGGGCCTGGCCAGCTAT
>JBGAVB010000048.1:0-11278 GCA_044228345.1 Anaerolineae bacterium
ATTGCACTCGACGAACGCGCGGCGCTGGCCGCTTTGATCCGTCTGGGATTGCGCGGTCGCGAGGAACTCCCGGTACGCGTGCTTTCCGCCGGACAGAAACGTCGGGTGTTGCTGGCCCGACTCCTCACCAGCCCAACCGGCGCCGGCCAGGCGCTTGCGGGCAAAATGCTCGGCGCCTTCTTGATCGGTCTCGCGCAGATGACGATCTTGATCGGCAGCAGTACGCTGCTCTTTGGCCTGCGCTGGGGTGATCCGCTGGCGCTGGCGCCGTTGATCATCGCCGCGGTGACCGCAGCCACCGGCTGGGGCATGCTGCTGGCCGCCGTGGCCCGCCAACCCGGTCAGGTCTCTGGCCTGGGCATGGCCCTGGCTCTGCTCTTCGGTCTGCTTGGCGGCAGCCTCTTTGGCGGCGCCGAGCAGCAAGGCTCGCTGGCGCTGCTGGCCCGCCTGACGCCAAACCGTTGGGCGCAGGACGGCTTCACGCGGCTGGCGCAGGGTGGAACCTTGTCTGACCTTCTGCCGATGATTGCCGCGCTGTTGGTGATGGCCGTCACGCTCCTGGTCATCGCCATCCTGATCTTTCGGCGCAAAGGGCTGCTCAGTCGCTAGACCTGGAGATAACCATGCACAAAATTCTCGCAATCATGCGCAAGGATATCCTCTTGCGCTTTGCCAGTCCGATCGAGCTGATCTTTTTCCTGGCGCTGCCGATCCTGTTTACGACCATCGTGGCCGGCTTCAGCAGCACGCAGGGCGGCGACAATCGCATTCCGGTGTTGGTGGTCAACGAAGATCACAGCGCGCTGGCCGGCGATCTGCTGGCGCGGTTGACGCAGTCCACAGCCGTGCGGCCGCTGGAGACCACGCGCGCCGACGCCGAAGCGCGTTTCTTGCAGCGCGAGGCCGTCACCCTGCTGGTCATGCCGGCCGGCTTCGAGGCTGCGCTGCAAGCCGGCCAGCCGGTCACCGTGGAGGTGCGCAGTGATCGCACCAATACCAATGTCCTGGCGGCCGAGCAGGGAATTCGCGCGGCGACGGAACGCGTCAGCCAGGCGTTGACCGCGGCCACCCTGAGCGTGGAAGAGGCCGCGCGCGTGCGCCCATTTGCCAACGACGCCGCCCGTCGCGCCTATTTTGAGTCGAGCCTGGCGGCGGCGCGGCAGGCGTTGGACGCCGCGCCCTCGCGGGTGGAAATCATCCGGCCGGCGGCCGCGGCCAGCACACGGCCCTTCGACGGCACGGCGCACGCCTCGGCCGGCCAGCTGATCGTCTGGGTCTTCATTCCACTGTTGGGCGCGTCGGAGTTGTTTGCGATCGAACGAACCACCGGCACACTGCGCCGCTTGTTCACCATGCCGGTGACGCGCGGCGCCTATCTGCTGGGCACGATTGGTGGACAGCTCAGCATCGGCCTGGTGCAGATGCTGCTCCTGGCCGGCTTTGGCTTCTTGGTGCTCAAGGTCAACTGGGGCCAATCGCCATTGGCGCTGCTGCTGCTCCTCATCACGTTTGGCCTGGCGTCCGTCGCCTTCGGCACGATGCGGGGTGCGTTTGTCAAGACGCCGAGCCAGGCCAACGGCCTGAGCATCATGCTGGGCATGACGATGGGGATGCTAGGCGGCTGCATGTGGCCGCTGGAAGTCTTCCCGCCGACCGTGCGCACTATCGTTCACATCCTGCCGACCACCTGGGCCATGCGCGCCATGACCGATTTGGTGATGCGCGGGGACGGCCTGGCGGGCATTTGGCCTGAAATGGCTGTGCTGCTGGGCTTTGCCGCGGTCTTCTTTCTCATCGGCGTGCGGCGTTTTCGCTACGAATAGGACGGAAGTTGGAGATTGGAGACCGGAGATTGGAAATCGGAGACCGGAGACCACGGTCTCTGACGGCGGCCGTTCTGGTTGCCCGTGCGCGGGGCGCACAACCAGGAATGAAAACAGACAATCCGCAGCGATCTGTGTTCATCTGCGGCCTATTTTCAAGTCAGCCCAGGAGGAACTGCAGGGGGATGTGGACGCGGGCCCGCCAGGCGCTTTCCGTATGCTCGGCGCCGGCGAACTTTTCGGTCTGCCAGTTCTGCCCCAGGGTGTACCCCGCCGCGGCCATCCACGAGTCCATGCGGCGTTGGTACGGCTCATAGTCGGCGTCCAGCGTGGCGGTACCAAAATCAAAGTAGATTTTGTGCGTCGCCGGCGGCGGCAGCGTGGCGCCGAGGGCATCCACCAGAAGGCTGCCGCCGATCGGCCAGTGCGTGGACAGGCAGCCCGCGCCGCCAAAGACCTGTGGATACTCGATCAGGGCGTAGAGGGATACCAGGCCGCCCATGCTCGACCCCATGATGAAAGTGGACGGCTGGTCGGGCAGGGTTGGATAGCACGCATCTATGAAGGGCTTGAGCTCCTCAACCAGGAACCGCAAGTAGGCGTCCGCGATGGGCGCGCCCTCCCATTCGCGCACAAAGCGCGCTCGCAGCGCCTGCGCCTCAGGCGTCTCCAGCGGCTTCTGCGGCATGTACTCACGCCGGCGCTGCGCGGTGCACCAAACGCCAACCACGATGGCCGCTGGGATCTGCTGTTGCCCATGCAGGCGCGTGATCGCCTCCGCCACTCCCCAATCCACACCGGTATAAGCTAACGCCGGGTCGAAGAGATTCTGACCGTCCTGCATGTAAATCACAGGATAGCGGGTCGCGGGGTTCCTCCCAAATCCAGGAGGAACCCAAACATCCACATGCCTGGGTTCGATGAACTGTGACGGCATATGGGCGTGGCGATGCACGTCGCCGGTTGCTGACGTCGGGGTGATATCTTCGATCATGATACGCCCCCAAAATAGGTCAGGGCGCGGCGCAGGCTGGCCGCAAAATCAGACGGATAGCGGCGCCGCATGTCATTGAGCGCCAGGGCGGTTTCCAGGACATCCTCTTGCGTTAAGACGGTCATCGAGTCATCTCCATCGAACGGGCAACGAACGCATCGGCAATCTCTTGCAGGCGCTGTCGAACTACATTCTCGACCACGCGCTTGACAACCGCATCCGGGATCAAGGTCAAGCCGAACCGCTTGGGCACCTGGGCCTGGATTTCAACGTCATAGGCGACCGTCGTCTGCGGGCCATCTGCATGAAAGACCGAACGGCTGGAATAGTATCCTTGACCGCTGACCGAATTGAAGGTCGCTTTGGGTGGAACGGGCGGAACGCCGGCCAGTGACGTCACGTGCAGGGTTTGGGTTGTCTCGTCAAACCGCACCTGGATGTCGCAGTAGAATGCGACATGATAGACGCCAGCCTCGGCCACGCTGTACAAAATGCGGTATTGGTTCCGGGCGTAAGTCCGCACCAGGCTCAAGTAGGGCAGGTGTTCGAGGGTCTGCTCGAAATCGCATAGATACGCCGTTGTCGTCGCCAAATCGGCCGGAAAGGTGAAGACGCGCTGGGCAGACACAGCGATACTGATCATGAATTATCAGATGGTCCTTCCTGGCCTAAACCGCAGTCATGGCGTGACGATCTCAGTATAGTCCATCGCCCATGTGTCGTCAAACGCTCTGCATAGTCCATCGCCCATGTGTCGTCAAACGCTCTGCCTCACGCGGGTGCAGAGCCGCAGAATACGTCGTCGGTTGCTCCACGCTGCGGCATCTACTGAGCCTCGACAGAGGGGTTTGACAAGATGGCGCAATTGATGCACGATTCTGATATCAACTCAGTCGTAAGTTTTGGAGGCAATCGTGACGCGAAGAACTACCATCTACCTGGATGAAGCTGTCGTTCATCAACTGCGTCGTTTCATCCCTCAGCGAGGACTGAGTCAACTGGTGAATGATCTGCTGCAGCAAAAAGTCACGGAGCTTGAAAGGGCCGAAATCGAAGCGCAGATGGCCGAAGGCTACCTGGCCGTCCGTGAGGAACGCGCGGCGCTCAACGAGGATTGGCAACACATTGACGGTGAAGGGTGGTCGGCATGAGTTATCCACAGCGCGGCGAGGTTTACTGGGTCAGTCTAGACCCAGCGGTCGGCTCTGAGACTGCCAAAACGCGACCGGCCGTGATCATTTCCAATAACATCGGCAATCAACATGCGGACCGTGTCATTGTGGCGCCCATCACGACTGCGCATCACGCCAAAGTCTATCCGTTTGAAGTGCTATTGGAACCTGGCGAAGGCGGGGTCGCGCAAACAAGCAAAATCGTGCTCGATCAAATTCGCACGGTCGCCAAAGCGCGCTTGGGGTCAAGGCTAGGCATGCTTCCAGCAGCCCGCATCGAGGAAGTCAACCGGGCGATTCGACTGAGTTTGGCTGTGTAATCACGCGGTTATGGAAACAAGAACAAACCAGGCTGGTAAGAGCCTGGTTTGTTTGTTCTGATCTTCAAATCAATAACGCTCGTATCCGCTGCCGAATCTCGGGCTGGCGCACCTGGCGCAAGGCCACCTGGGCGTCGTGCAGATCATCCAGGCGATGCGAATCGGCCCAGCGCCCCACGCGCAAGCCAGCTTCATGCAGCGCGTCCAGATCATGCGCCGCGGCATGGCCGAGCAGGCCAGCGCCCACAGCCGCGGCCGCGCACAGGACAGCGTTGGCTGTCCACGCGTTGTCGCCCGGGCGGCCCAACTGCTGCCGCACCTGCGCCTGGCTGATGGTTTGCAGCGTCTGCGCAAAAAGCGTCACCACAGCCGGCAGCTCAGCCTGCGCGGCAAAGACGGCCGCCTGTGCAAAGAGGTGATCGCCCATCAGCACCAGCCCGCCCAAGAACTTGCTGTCGCGCACGGCGTCGCGGGGCAGCGCCTCATGGGCCTGGCTGGCGGTGAAAAGCGTTTCGAGCGCCGCGGCCAGCGCAAGGCGCCGAACGGGAGCCACGAAGGCGTCGTCGAGGTCCGCCAGCGCCACGCGGCCGCGCAGCCGATCGCCATTGGCTGCCAGGGCTGCGGCCAGAGGCCTGGCCAGGGGCGCAAAGGGCACTGAGGCGACCT
Organism: Anaerolineae bacterium; assembly: GCA_044228345.1. Classification (GTDB taxonomy): domain Bacteria; phylum Chloroflexota; class Anaerolineae; order SSC4; family Amarolineaceae; genus Amarolinea. The sequence goes on from JBGAVB010000048.1 coordinate 4,976, forward strand.
CGGCCAGCATCGCTTCGAGCCGCGCCAGCTCGTGTTGATCGCTGGGCAGCGCAGGTTCCGTCGCTTCGCTCAATGAGGGCCGCGCCCACAGCGTGGGCAAGGCCAGGCGTGCCGTTGCCGTTGTCATCGTTGATTCCTTGTCAGCGCTGCACGTCTCAGATTGCGGGCAGCGCAAAATAGTTTTTTCCCTGCGTAGTATCGCACAACTTCATCTCGATGTCGTGAGGCGAACGGCCCCGCCCGCGCCGCAAACGTCCCTGTTGCAATGACGGATGACGAATGGCGAATGACAAAGCAAGCGCGCGACTCCCACCCGGGGGCGCAGGCGTCTCGCCCGCGTTCCCATCTCATGCGATCAACCCCCGGCGGTAGCCTTCGGCCACAGCCTGGCTGCTGTTGCGCACATCGAGCTTGCGGTAGATCGTGCTGAGGTGATTCTTGACCGTCTTTTCGGCCATGAACAACTGCTCGCCAATCTCACGCGCGGTGCGACCGCTGGCTACCAGTTGCAGCACCTGCTGCTCGGTGGGCGTCAGCCCCTGGCGACCGCCAGCCTCGCGGCTCGCGCGGCGGTAATCGCCCAAGACATGCTGCGTGACATCTGGATCAAGCCAACCCTTGCCGCCATGCACGTTGCGAATGGCCTCCGCAATGCGTTCGGCCTTGGAATTCTTGAGCACATAGCCCTTGGCCCCGGCCAGCGTGACGGCGCGCACATCGTTCTCATCATCGGACTCCGTCAGCGCAATGACCTTGACGGCCGGATGGTTGAGCGCCAACTGCTGCGTGGCGCGGATGCCGCCCTTTGGATCGTGACGCGGCATGCGCAGGTCCATCAAAACCACATCCGGCTCGCGCTGCGCCACACGCTGCAGCACCTCTTCGGGTGAGCTGGCTTCGCCAATTACCTCGATGTCGCCCTGGCGCTCCAGCAGGCGCCGCAGCAGCTCGCGGTGCAGCCCCATGTCGTCGGCAATCAAAACCCGAATAGGCGCCATACTTCCTCCCACATGGCCGGGTTGCGCCTGGCATCGTCCGGCTCATCGCGCAGCGGGATTTGGATGACCACGCGCGTGCCCTCACCGGGCGCAGACTCGATGTGGCATTGCCCTCCCACCTGCTGCGCGCGTTCGCGGATGTTCTCCAGCCCCCAGCCTTTGCTGCCCACAGGCCACTCGGCCACTTCGGTCGGATCAAAGCCAACGCCATCATCGCCGATCACCACGTGCAGCTGCTCATCCTGCATCTCGATGGCGACCCAGGCGGTGCGGCAGTTCGCATGTTTCCAGACATTGACCAGCGACTCTTCCACGATATACCCCAGGTGGCGCAGCGTATCGAACGCCAGCGTCGGTTCGACGGCGGGCAGGCGCACGTCCACGGGCAAATTGGTATTACGCTCGAATCGTTCTACAATACCATGCACCACCGGAAAGAGGCGAATTTGCGTCGGGTCATCGCGCAGCGCGCGCACGGTCCAGCGAATATCGGCGTGGATGTCAGAGGCCATGGCTGCAACATGGTTCAGCTCATCACGCATGGCTTGCGGCTCCTCGGCCGCCAGCAGCTCGGCAAATTCGACGCGGCGGCTGAGTGCAGTCAGGCGGCTGAGCACGCTGTCGTGGATGTCCATCGCGATGCGGCGCCGTTCGGCCTCGATCGCCGCATCCGCCTGCAGCGCGTTCATGCGCTCCACGCTGCGCTGCCAGAGCACCATCAGCAGCGCGATGAAGCCCAGTACGAGCGCCAACACCGGGTAGGTGCTGGTGCGCAGAATGACTTCATCTACGGCGCGCTGCTCGATGACCGAGGCGAATGTATAGCCGTTGAGCCACAGCGACAGGGCAAAACCGAAGGTGCTGACGCCGCCCACCACGATCAGCAAGAGGCCGCGGCGCCAAAGTGTGGGCGAAGCAGGAATCGAGAAGGCGGTGGTCAGCACGGGGATGGCCGAGTGCAGGGCAAAGACGTTGCGATAGCCGCCGTCGGTTGGGATGAGGATCGCGCTGCACAACAGCGTGTCGAACAGAAGGAAAAAGGGCGCGCGCAGCACGGTATCGCGCACAAAGAAGAGAACAATCAGGCCGGCCGTGTAGGCCGCCATCCCCCACCACACCGCCATGATGATGCCCTGGCGCGCTTCGATGACCGGATGCGGATGAAAGCGCGTCAATACCAGGGCGTAGGTCAGGGCTAGAATTCGGCACAGCATGGCAAACGCGCTCAACCAACGGTTGATGCGGCGGCTGTCAAGGTCAAAGACGATCATGGGGCCATCTTACGGCAGACCGCCTATTTGGAGTCGAATTTGTCTGGAAAATGCAATACGGTAGGCCATTACAGATCGGCCACCGCCTTGAGAAAGTCGGCCCCGGTTTCGTGAACTTCCAGTTGTTCATCGGGATGCTGCTGCTTGTACCGCTGATTGGCTTCAACCGCAGCCCACAGCCCGGCCTCTTCTTCGGCATCGACGCGAGCTGCGTTGATTTTGTAGTCAAGGAACTCAATGTAGCGCAGCACTTCGGGCAGGTAATCGGGCGGCAGCCTGCGTAGGGCCGCGATCACCGCTCTTTCATTGGCGCTGCCGGTTGCCCTATACTTTGCGTTCGCGCTGACTGTAATTGTCATCATCTCACCTCACGTGGTGACAAGTAAACACTTCTAAAGCCCTCATTGACCACCGCGAAGACCCGTACGCCCCATGCACGCCTTCGTATCCACAACCCATGCGCCATTATACGACCAACGCCAAACGCTTGTCAAACACCTTTGACAGCGCATCTCTCGTCGCTTACAATGCGATGGCCGCCTTGAAGGCTGCCATCCTTCAGCAAACCATCATGGTAACGCCCGGGCGCGCTTCGATTGCCAGATACGGGTGAAAAATGTCTATTTCTGATTTGCAGATTACGCTCTTCAGCACCGCGCTGTACGCCACCTGGATCTTCATTGACCAGTGGAAACTGCTGTTCGATGCCGGTGATGGTGTGACGGCGGGCCTGCTGCACAAGTCACGCAAGGTGCAGACCGTGGCCCTGACCCACGCGGACCGCGATCACCTGGCCGGCCTGCTGCAATTTCTGCAGCTCAACGGCCGCGATGGCGCACCGCGGCTGCTCTATCCCCGCGATTCCACTTCTTTTCCGGCGCTGGCCGCTTTCGCGGCGCAGTTCGACCCCACGACCAGCGCAGCCGTGGTCTGGCAGGCAGTGGCGCCCGGCGATGTCGCGCCGCTGCAGAAAGAGATGCAGATCCTGGTGCGTCCCAGCCTGCACTGGCGTGATGTGCCGCCAGAGCAGGTGCAGGTGGTCGCATACACCGTGCAGCGCGTCGTCTCCAGCCTGCGGCCTGAGCTGCAAGGCCGGCCGCAGGCCGAGCTGGATGCCATCCGCCTGCATGACGGCCGCGCCGCGCTCATGACCACGCGCACCGACGATCTGTTGACCTTCAGTGGGGACACGCCGCTGATGCCTGCGGACGCCTGGGGACGACCGCAGCTCCTGATCCACGAAGCCACCTTCCTGGACGACGAAATCGCGGCTGACGCCGCGGCCACCAGGTACAATCAGCACAGCGGGCTGCCCGGCGTGCTGGACATCGCGCACGCGCTGGCGCCGCAGGGCTTGATCTTGACCCATTTCTCGCTGCGCTACCCGGCCGGGGAGATCATCGCGACCATTCAGCGCGAGGCGCGGCGGCGGCAGCTCTCCTTTCCGGTGTGGGCCGTGCTGCCGGGCGAAATTGCGCGCGATATTCTCCACACCCCGCCGCTGTGGGGATGAACGATTCACACGCTTGACAAATCGCTTAATTTAGTATAAATTAGGAGAGTCGTTGCGCCTGGTTAAGGAGAATTTCATGATTCACTATGCTCGCGCCATTCAACCCGCCGTCGAAGCCGCCCTGTTCAAAGGCAAAGTGGTCGTGATCTATGGCGCGCGCCAGGTGGGCAAGACCACCCTGGTGAAAGAAGTCCTGGGCCACTACCCTGACCGCCACCTTTACCTCAACTGCGACGAGCCAGACATCCGCAGCGCCCTGACGAATCGCACTTCCACGGAATTACGCGCGCTCATCGGTCGTCGCGACCTGGTCGTCATTGATGAAGCGCAGCGCGTGCGTGACATCGGCCTGGCGCTCAAGTTGTTGGCCGATAACTTCAGCGACTTGCAAGTTATCGCTACAGGCTCGTCCTCCTTTGAGCTCTCTAACACCATCAGCGAACCGCTCACGGGCCGCAAGACTGAGTTCCATCTCTATCCGCTGTCGGTTGCCGAGTTGTTGACCCAAGAAACGCCGCTGGAAGCGGCGCGGTTGTTGGAACGTCGCCTGCGCTACGGCATGTACCCGAGCGTCGTCGTCGCCAACGACCCCGTGGAGACGGCGCTGGAGATTGCGACCAGCTATTTGTATCGTGATGTGCTCGAGTACCAGACCGTCAAGAGTTCCGATCTGCTGCGCCGGCTGCTGCAAGTCCTGGCACTGCAGGTGGGCAGCGAAGTCTCCTATAACGAATTGGGGCAGTTATTGGGCGTGGATCGTGCGACCGTGGAACGCTACATCGCGTTGCTGGAAAAGGCCTTCATCCTCTTTCACCTGCCGCCGTTCAGCCGCAACCTGCGCAAAGAGCTGGCAAAACTGCGCAAGGTCTACTTCTACGACTTGGGTATCCGCAACGCGCTGATCAACAACTTTAACCCGCTCAACCTGCGCAGCGACAGCGGCGCCTTGTGGGAGAACTTCTTTATCAGCGAGCGCATCAAATTCAACCACAACCGGCGGGAGCATGTCAATGCCTACTTCTGGCGCACCTACGACCGCGCCGAGCTGGACTACCTCGAGGAAGCCGGCGGCCGTCTGCTTGGATTTGAGTGCAAATGGAGCACCGCCCGCTGGCGACCGCCCGCGGCCTTTGTGGCAACCTATCCAGACAGCGAGACACACCTGGTCAACCGCACCAACTACCTGGACTTCCTGACCGCTTCAGGGCCCATGCAGGCGTGAAAGAGGCCTTCCTCGAACTGAACGCTCAGCACATCTGGCTGGGGCCATGACAGACCCCCCGGTCTACTGCTTGAACGGTAACGGTTCCAGTCTCACCTTTGAATTCAGCGGCGCAAATTCTGGATCTTTATGCACGAGAATGGCGTCCTGTTGCATCGCATAGGCCGCCACAACTGCATCCGCAAAGGAGATCCGGTGTACGGCTTTGAGGCGAGCGGCCGTTAACAGCGTGGGTTCGTCCATCAACCACAGAATCTCAACGGGAAGTTGCTTGAGAAGTGCATAGCGCCGGTCTGCCTCGGCTTCGCCCGCCTCTTGGCGGCTTACGTAGTGCGTTTCCAACAAAGCACTCCACGGCGCCAAGACCTGTGCTGTCGTCAAGATTTCATGCACCCGTTCGGCGCCAAGTTCATCCTCGATCAGAGTCAGAATGGCAGACGTGTCCAACAAGAAGCGCTCATTGTTCACGGCTGCGATCCTCACGGCGTGATGCCAGTAACTTCTCAACCAGGCGCTCGCCGCGCCCTGCGCCGCGCAGCGCTCGAATTGGGTCGTCGGCCGGCACTGGAATCACCTTAATGGTTTGACCATCATCCAGCCAGACCAACAAATCTCCCTCGCGGATGGCATAGCGTTTACGAATTGGCGCCGGAATAACAGTTTGCCAACGTTTGCTAACGGACGTTTGCAGCATATCTACCTCCTGTAGGGTTATTCTACAAGACAATCGTCAAAATCGCAAGTCATTTCGGCCGCAAGGCTTGTAATCAAGAACTGCGGTGGTGGTTGATAAGCCGCCCAAACGGGTATGAATTAGGAGAGTCGCCCATGCGTGGGGCGCAAGCCGCTGGCTTGCCTCTGTGGCGCAAGCCGCTGGCTTGCCTCTGTGGCGCCGCAATCCGGCGGATGCGGTACAGGCCTATTTCCAGGTCAGCGTCTGGCGACCCTGCGGGCGAGACGCCCGCACTCCCAGCCATCGTTTTTCAAGTTACTTGCCCCGCGAGCGCTTGATCTGATCGCGGCCCACGAAGTCGCCGCCGCCGGTGTTGACCGAGCCGAGGATGACGGAGCCTTCGACGTGATGAATCACCGTGCGGGCGTTGCCGGTCTCCGCCGCCGGCGACGACAAGCCTGCGGCGCTGGCCGCCGGGTTGATCGCGGCCACGCGGGCCAGCAGCTCCTCCACCTGGTCGTGGCGCTCGCTGTAGTCCAACAGGCGCTGGATGCGGTCGGTCTTGCTCATACCCGCGGTAAACTGCTCATACACCGTCCGGAAGTAGTCGTAGCACAAGTGAGTGA
>JBGAVB010000490.1:0-1879 GCA_044228345.1 Anaerolineae bacterium
AGCGTTGGAGGTTTGGGTTGAGCATCGCGCCTGGCGCGTCAACCCGGCGGATGGCCGCCGCCTGGCTCATCTGGCAGCGCAGCACTGGGGCGACTCGGCTGACGTGGTCTGGAGCCAGCGCGTAACACCGCAGGGGCACTGGGAGGCCAGCGCGTGGTCGCGGCTGGCATGATGGATGGATGATGATGGATTCGTCGTGGTTTCGAGGCAAGCATATCGTGATTTTGGGCCTGGCCCGGCAAGGCGCCGCGCTGGCGCGCTTCCTGTGCGCGGTGGGCGCGCGGGTCACGATCAGCGATGTGCAGGCGCCCGATGCGCCAGCCCTGGCCGCGTCCCTGGCCGCGGTTGCCGATTTACCGGTCTCCCTCGCCCTGGGCGGTCACCCGCTGTCGCTGCTGGATGACGCGGATGTGCTGTGCCTGAGCGGCGGCGTGTCGCCCGACATCCCGATTGTGCAGGCCGCGCGTGCGCGCCGCATTCCACTCAGCAATGACTCCCTGTTGACCTTGCAGCAGTGCCCGGCCTTCAGCGTCGGCATCACCGGCTCGAGCGGCAAGACCACCACCACCACCCTGACCGGCGAGATGCTCCAGGCCAACGGTTTGACAACCTGGGTTGGCGGCAACATCGGCGTCCCCCTGATTGACCGCCTGGACGCCATCGCCGCAAACGATCGTATCGTGCTGGAGTTGTCTAGTTTTCAGCTCGAGCTGTTCGACCCCGCGCTGTGCCTGGGCGCGCCGGTCAGCACGCGCGTGGCCGCCATTCTCAATGTGACGCCTAATCATCTTGATCGCCATCCTTCCATGGCGGCCTATGCCGCGGCCAAGTACAACCTGGCGCGTCATCAGCGCCCCGGTGATGTGCTCGTGCTGGGCCTGGACAACGACATCTGCGGCGCGTGGTATGCCGAAGCCCTGGCGGCGCCGCAAGCCGTGGGGGTGGACGTTTTAGGATTCAGTCTCGCGACCGAGCCGCGAGCCGGCGCGTTTCTGCGCCGCCGTGAGTTGATCCTGCGCTTGCCAGGGCAGACCGACCAGGTTGTCTGCCGCGCGGCTGATGTGCGCTTGCGCGGCATGCACAACATCGCCAACCTGCTGGCGGCCTTTTGCCTGAGCGGGGCGGCCGGCGCCAGCGTGGAGGCCATGGCGACAGTGGCGAGCACCTTCACCGGCGTGCCGCACCGGCTGGAGCTGGTGCGCGAGCTGAACGGGGCGCGCTGGTACAACGACTCGATTGCCACCGCGCCAGAACGCACGATCGCCGCGCTGCATTCCTTCGCTGAGCCGATCGTCCTGTTAGCGGGCGGACGCGACAAACATCTGCCCTGGGAATCGTTGGCGTTGGCCGTGCGCGGACGGGTGCGCCAGCTCATCACGTTTGGCGAAGCCGCCGGCCTGATTGAGCGCGCCCTGGCCGATTTTGCCGCGGCGCATCCCGAGGCGCCAGGCGCGCCGCCGGTTGTGCATCACACCGGCAGCCTGGCGGAGGCCGTGGCCCTGGCCGCGGCGTGCGCGCAGCCGGGAGAAGTTGTACTCCTGTCGCCCGGCGGCACCAGCTATGACGCGTATCGTGATTTTGCCGCTCGCGGCGAGCATTTTCGGGCTTTGGTGCACGCGTTGCCGCCGATGGAGGGCATCTCATGAAGGCAGCCAAGAACGTCGCCCTGCTCGATTACGGACTGCTGACGCTTACCGCAACCTTGATCGGCATCGGTTTTATCATGATCTTCAGCTCCAGCTATCAGCAGGCCGTCATGCGTTTCGATCTGTCGCCAACCTATTTCGCGCAGCGCCAACTGCAGTGGATTATGGCCGGCGTCGTTGCCATGTTGGCCTGTGCGCTGCTGAATTACCGCTTGCTCGAACGCTACGCGACG
>JBGAVB010000491.1:0-1873 GCA_044228345.1 Anaerolineae bacterium
GCGGCGATCATCGCTTCCAGCTCTGCTGTGGTGAGGACGCGGCCCTTGCCCGCCACGGCGGTGAGCGCGGCCTCCATCATGTTGGTGCCGAACGAGCGACCTTCGATGCGTGGGGTGCTGGTCACCAGGTAGCTCACGCCGCGCTGGCGCAGCAGTTCCACGTCCTCGGCCGTCGTCGTGTTGGTGACGATGATCTTGCCCGGCAGGCGGTCAGGCAGGTGACGCTTGATGTAGAGAAAGTTCGCCGGCCACGACGCTGCCCCATTGATACCATTTCTCGAATTTAGGCACGATCTTCTCTTGCGAACTCCCGGTCGGGTAGAGTACGCTGATTGGCAGGATTCCCATGATCGGCATCAGCACCCGCGCCAGGCGGCGCAGCGCCGGCAGGCCGCGCACCGGAATGGGCAGCCCCACGCCGAACATCAAGTCGCCGAAAACCACCTCGAAGCCGCTGGCTGCCAGCGACTGCGCCATGCCGTAGCGATCCACCGCCAGCGTCATGAACGCGCGGCGGTCACGGATGGGCGTGTCCAGCCGCGGCTCGGCCATCTGCATGACCCGTTTTTCCATCGTGTGCTTGAGGCCGCGGCCGTCCACAGCCGGCGTCTTGCGCACATTTTTGACCAGGTTGAGGCCGGAGCGCAGCGGATACTCCCGCTCTTCCAGGCGCAGGTAAAGCTCAACCCCACCGACCCCAAACGCGTCCACCTGGCCGTCGAGTTCGGTGAAGAGGCGCTGCGCCTTGCGTTCATCGCCGTCACAGCCGCGGCGCTCGATCCGCACCCGCTCGCCCAACAACTCGATCTCAACCGTTTTATCCCGTGTTGAACTGCCCAGGCTAATCGAAACTGCGTGCTTCATATCTTGACTTCCTTTCCAACCGCAAAGCCGCCGAATAAATTCGGGGCGAAAGGGCGTTCCGCCACGACGTCGGCCTGCGCCGACCGGCATCGCGTCCACGCAGGTGTGGACGCCCGGCGGAACGCCCTTCAGGTGTGATTTCAATCGCTTGCTTGCGACGACGCGCCGCTGTCCCCTGTGTGGCAACATGTGCGCTACATTCTGAACGGCTGCCGTTGCCGCCGCGTGTGGTATAATCAGGCCATCATCGGTCCGACCAAGGGCCGGCCGGCGTCAACAACTAAACGCTGCGACTATCATCATTATAGCATAACACAACCATGATTCCAACCGAGTAGCTCAACAACCATGATTCCAACCAAACTTCGTTTGCACAATTTCATGTCCTATGCCGACACGCCGGCGCTTGATCTGCGCGGCATTCACCTGGCCTGCCTGGCCGGCGATAACGGCCACGGCAAATCGGCCCTGCTCGATGCCATCACCTGGGCGCTGTGGGGCAAGGCGCGCGCCCGCAACGACAACGACCTCATTCGCCAGGGTGAAGGCGAGATGGAAGTCGAAATCGAGTTTGAGCTGTATGAGAACCTCTACCGCGTCCTGCGCAAACGCAGCAGCAAAGGCGCGGGGCGGAGTCTGCTCGAACTACAGGTGCGCGCGGCCGAGGGCTTCCGTGCGCTGACAGAGACTTCCGTGCGCGCCACCGAGGCGCGCATCGTGCAGCTCCTGCGCATGGACTACGACACCTTTGTCAATTCGGCCTATTTGCAGCAGGGCAAGGCCGATGTGTTTACCACCATGCCGCCGGCCAGCCGCAAAGCCATCCTGGCGCAGATTCTGCAGCTCGACGAGTACGATGAATTCGAAGCACGCGCCAAGGAGCTTCTCAAGGAGACCGAGCGCGAGGCGGACGCGGTGCAGGCGCAGTTGGGCGACATCGAGCGCGAGCTGGCGCGGCTCGCGCTGGCGCTGTGCGCCGTGCTGCCGTGGCACGGCGAGCTGTGGCGGA
>JBGAVB010000492.1:0-1772 GCA_044228345.1 Anaerolineae bacterium
GACGGTCCTTCAACCCTGCGATCCGGTTGCTGATCGTGATCGGCCGCTGTTGATTATCAACGCCCAGGTGACGGAACGTCTCCCAACGGCCGGCATGGCCCACCTGGTAGAGGCACGCCCCCAACACGTAGGCGTCACGGCACATCTGGTCGTTGTACCAATCCAGCGATTCCCAGTAGGAGTCCTCCGTCACTGAGTCGGGTGGATACAACCAGCCCACATCGCCGCCATCAAGGATTTTGTACATACGCGCCAGACCGATCTCGGTGATGATGGCGGTGTGACGGTTGTTGTAGCGTTGACAGATGCCGCGCATGGCCTCGCGATAGAGCAGCGCGGCGCTGGAGGCGCCGGCGCGCGGTATGAGAGTCGGCCAGCCATACTCGTGAAACCCAAGATAGCGGTAAGATTCTAACGTGCGTGGAAACCAATCGAGATAGTGCGAGGCGTCAATGTAGTTGCCCGCGCCAAAGTTGAACGCAACGGCCTCACAGCCGGCCGTTTGCAGGCGCGCACGAAAGGCCGTCTGGAAGCGGTCAAGCGACTGACTGCGCCGCTGAAAGAACTCGGCAAATTCCGGATAACGATCCAGGGGAGTGCCCAGTTGATAATTCTTGAAAGAAGCCGGGCCAGGAAGGGTCTCGTTTGGCCCCATCCAGGCATCAATCAGCAGCCGGCCGGCCGCCCGCTCGGTGGCGTAGCCAAAATCATACTCCAGGATGCGATTGGCGTAAGCGACGCCCGCGGCGTCGGGGTCCGCAGCATCCAGCCAGCGCATCTGCTCGTCCAGCGGCACGAAAAGACGGCCAATGATAAATGAGTTCGGCGACAGACTGGTGCGAATCTCACGCAGCAGGCCGCGATCGCCGGCGTGAAACAGAATGACCGGTGGTTTGACTGATGCCAGGGCATCTCGCATGAAGGGCACTGTGCTGTTTTCAATGTAGAATCCGAGCTTGTTCACGGCGAGTTCTCCCCATAAAAGAAACCAGGTTCGGTGAGTCGCTGATCCTCAAGAACCTGGTTTCTGTCTGACATCCATGCTCAGGCGGCCGCGGGTTGAACCTCGGCGAGCATACGCTCAATTTGCTGAACACGCTGTTGCTCGGCGGCCAGGAATTCAGTCCACAGTTCGGCCACATCACCTGGAGGATCGGCCGCCAGTTCGTGTTCATACCAACGCATCGTGGCCTTTACCCTGGCTAACAAAAGAGCCAGGCGCGCTTCTCTGCTTTTCACATAACGCGCCTCGTCTACCTGGCTGCGCGCAGCGTACACGCTGGCTGGAGGCACATCATAGAGGCGCAGCAGGCGTGAGATATCCGCGATTTCAGAGCGCAGGGCATCAACCAGGTTATCCAACCAGGCTCCGATTTCGGCCTCGGCTGCAGCCGCATGACGCTGGTAGTATTCACAAATCGTCAACAACGTGCGCTTCTGCCGCAGATTGACGGTCAGGCTTCTTTGCGCCGGCGTCAATTCGACGGCACGGGTGTCTTGGTTTTCGTCTGTTCGCTTGTCCATCCCACTCCTATGGGCGCGCGCCATGCGGGCCGCCGGCGTCATCCGATCCGTGCGTCATGGCGCCACTTGTACAAATTGACTATCTTTGACCTGGAAGATGAAGACTTTGGGGTTTTTGACGTCGCCCTGGGCGTCAAATTGGAGATCGCCCATGACGCCGCGGAAGTCCATCTGGCGCATCGCATCCGCCACTTTGGCGGAATCGAGCGAGTTTGCCTTCTTGACGCCCTCGGCCAGCACGGCCATGG
>JBGAVB010000493.1:0-1769 GCA_044228345.1 Anaerolineae bacterium
ATAATCGGCACCTCAATTTTCCACTCCTCCCAAAGCCTTTCCTTTAGGCTCTCGGTGTCACACGCGGGCAGGCGTATCGTCGCCATCTGTTGAAACCATACACCCTCGTCCGGGCAGATCGGCGCCAGGCCGGTCAGCGCGTTGATGCGCTGCTGTGCGTGTCTGACTAGTTCGTGGCAAGCCAGGCGCACATGCTCCCAATCGTACGCGGCCTGAAAGTCAATCGCGGCAGGCACCGACAGAAACGCGGCAATATCGTGTGTGCCGGTCCATTCCAGGTAATCAACGAAGCGCGACGGGCCTGGCTTCTCGCTCTCCCATCCCCAACTGATGATCAGCGGCTCAATCAAATGCTGGACGTCGGGCCGGGCAAACAGAAAGCCCGCACCCTTGGGCGCACACAGCCACTTGTGGCAGTTGCCCGTGTAGAAGTCCGCGCCCAAGTCCAGCAGGTCTAGCGGAATCTGGCCCGGCGCGTGCGCGCCATCCACAACCGTCAGGATGCCGGCGGCGCGCGCCCGCTGGCAGATCGCTTTCACCGGCCAGGTCAACGCCGAGGGCGACGTGATATGGCTGAGGAAGATGACGCGCGTGCGGGGGGTGACGCCAGCCCACAACTGTTCCAGGACGGCTTCCGGCGTTGTGACCGGCAGCGGGATGGGCTGATTGATGTACACAGCGCCCTGTTTGCGGCACAGCAGCCGCCAGGCGCGGTCCGAGGCGCCGTATTCGTGATCGGTGGCCAGCACCTCGTCGCCAGGGCGCAGGGCCAGGCTGTGCGCCACGATGTTGACCCCGGTGGTGGCATTGGGTACAAAAACGATGTCGTCCGCGCCTGCGCCCAGATACGCGGCCAGCCGGCTGCGGGCCTGGGCCATCAGGTCGTTGAAACGCCGTCCCAGAAATTCCACGGGCTGCAGTTCCAACTCGCGCTGCCAGGCCTGGTAGGTTTCGAACACCGGCCGTGGGCATGCGCCAAAAGAGCCGTGATTGAGAAATGTCATGTCCGGGCGCAGGAGGAAGAGCGCTTTCAAGTTCATGGTGCGATCCTTTTCACAAAACAAATGCGTCCGGCAGTATAGCATGAAGCCGCGGCGCCGCCAAGCACGACGAGTTGCCCTTGCTTCGCAAACGTGTTATCATCCGTCACATGAGCGACATTCTTCTTCTGATTGGCGTCATCCTGCCGCCGCCTGCCCTGGACAGCCTGGGAATCGTGCGCCAGGAGTTCACCTTGCAGACGCCCTACGGCCCAGCCGGCCCCTTTGCGCGTCGCGACCACGTCATGGTGCTGCCCTACTCCGGCTTGCCCGACCGCACCGATCCCCGCGCCACGCTGTGGGCCGCCAAAGACCTGGGCATCACGCGCATCATCGGATGGGATGCGGTCATTGGCCTCAACCCGCTGCTGCACCGGGGCAGCCTGCTCGTGCCAGACGATTTCATTGACTGGACGCGACACCAACCCACCACCTTCTTTGAACGCCGCGGCCTGGGCTACCTGCCGCAGATGCCAGCCTTCTGCCCGCAGTGTCGCCAGGCGCTCTTGCACGCGCTGCCGGACGCCGCCGCGCTGGGCGTGTATCTCGGCTTCGACGGCCCGCGTCGCGAAACCGCGGCCGAGGCGCGACTCTTTCGCGCCTGGGGCAGCGATGTGCTCGGATTGAATCTCGTGCCCGAAGTCATCCTGGCCAAAGAGCTGGAGCTTTGCTTCGTCGGCTTGACCAGTGTGGTGGAGCCGGGCGCCGATCGCCTGCCGGACGATGGTC
>JBGAVB010000494.1:0-1734 GCA_044228345.1 Anaerolineae bacterium
GGTTATAGGGAATGCCGAGCGCCGGGCGGTGCTCGAAGCCTTTCACCAGCAGTCCCAGGCCGTCCAGCGCGCTCAAGCCGTGCGGCCCCACCATCCGGTTCAGGCCGCGCGCGCGCGCCCAATCAAAACCGCGCGCGAAGAGGGCCAGGGCCGTCTCGCGGTCGTCAATGCACTCGAACAGGTAGAAAAATGCGGTGCGTTCGTGGTTGAACGCGTTGTAGTTCGCGTTGTCGAGCACCGCCAGCCGTCCGATCGCTTCGCCATTCTGCCGGGCCAGCAAAAAAACGGCGTCTGAGTGACGGAAGAAGGGATGGCGCTCACGATTCAGCATCAACGCAGCATCCTGGGCCAGCGGCGGCACCCATTGGGGCACATAGCGGTAGAGACGAAATGGCAGGCCCAAGAACTGCTGGCGCCAGTAGCGGCTGTCAGTGTCAACTTCCATGATTTCCAGATGGTCATTCATGCTCACATGCCCTTCGGCTGCTGAGATTTGCATCATGGCACGCATTGTAATGCAAGTTAGGGAGATGGGCAATTGGAGATCGGAGATCAGAGATCGGCCATGCCTTGCGTCTGCGTGCGTCCGGTGCTACACTACGTGGGAAAGAGCGCATGTGAGCTCACAGGCTCGCATACGGTTACGTTTTGCACCTGAATTGACCACGGGAGGTAGCACATGCAGTACACAGCCATCATTTACGCTACTAAACGCCAGCAGCGTACGATCAAAAGCCATGTTTCATCCGTCTTGACCCTCTATCCTGACTCGGCGTTGGTTGAGGTCACAACCGAGCAGCTTGACCAGTTGACCGCCGAAGGGTATTCCATTGAGGTTCTGGATGGCATCAATGAGATTAACGTGGGAGGCGAATTGGTTGACACCTCGGCCGCTCCGGCCGCCATCTCCAAATCGGTCGCGGGCGTCCGTGGCGCGCCCATGGCGGACGACTTTCCCCATCATTTCCTGGTGCAGTTCATTGGCCCTATCAAGCCTGAATGGCTGCAAGCTGTGGAGAAGGCCGGCGGCATCTTGCGCGAACCGCTGCCTTCCTATGCCTACGTCGTCGAGCTGTCCGATGCGGCGTATGAAGCGGTGAGAAATCTCGATTTCGTACGTTGGATCGGCTATTTTGAGCCAAACCTGCGCGTGTCGCCGGACCTGCGCGAGAGCCTGGCGGCGCCGGCTGGCCGCGACCTGTCGCCGCAAAACATGCACAGCCGCGCCGCGCTGACGGTTGAAGCATCGGATACTGCAAGCGCCGCCGAGCCGCTTATCAGCACCTTCACGGTGCGCTTCTTCACCCCAGAGCTGCTGCAGGAGGCCATTCCGGCCATCGAAGCAATCGGGGGCAGCGTGGGCGAACCTCCCGACCGGACTGCACTGGTCACAAGCGTTTCGTTTCCGCCCAACACCCCCAACCTGGCGGAAAAAGTCATGGCCCTGGCGCACATCCACGGCGTCAAATCGGTGGATCAATTCGTGCTGCGGCAGGTGCGCAATAACGTGGCCGCACGCCTCATGCACGTGCTCGATGTGGCGCCTCCCCAGGAACCCGGATTGACCGGCAAAGGCGAGATCATCGGCGTGGCCGACACCGGGCTTGATTCCGGCGAGACGGAGCACATCCACCCCGACTTTGCCGGGCGGGTGGCCGCCATTCAAAGCTGGCCCATCTCTGCGGACTACAACAGCGTGGTTCTCAACAAGGGCGGCAACGATGGCCCGGCCGA
>JBGAVB010000495.1:0-1733 GCA_044228345.1 Anaerolineae bacterium
TAGACCGGCTGCAGCGCACGAAGGATGCGATACTCCCGCGCCATGTCATGGCCGGACTTGATGGCCGCGCCAAACGGCGGCCGGCGCAGAACAAGCTGTCGCTGGCCGAGCCGCAGCAGATAGGTCAGGTTGGAAAAGCCGCTGGGAAACTGCTCGATCACCAGGGGGCCAGCGGCGCCAGGCAGGTTTTCTGCCAGGAAGGCGGACAGGCGCTCCATGTCAAGCTGTTCGCCCGGCCGCACCGTGCGGGCCTCGTCAATCATGGCTCACTCCTTCGGCGAGCGCGCCGCCTCAAGCCAGAATCGAGATGTCAACGCCGTAGGCCTTCATCACCTGGCGGGCGACCACGGTTTTGTGAACTTCATCCGCGCCGTCGTAGATGCGCGCCGCGCGCTCGTGGCGATACCAAAATGCCAGCATGGTATCATCGGTGACGCCGAGGCCGCCATGCACCTGGATGGCGCTGTCGAGCACGCGGTTGAGCACATTGGCGACATAGAATTTGATCAGCGAGATGTCGACGCGCGCGCCGTGCGCGCCCAGGGTCTCGATCTTGTGCGCGGTGTCCATGACGAGCAGCCGCGCGGCGTTGATTTCGGCCCGGCGCTCGGCAATCGCGTGCTGCACCGACTGCTGCTGCGCAAGCGGCTTGCCCGGCGCCAGTTCGCGTGTCGCCGCGTAGGCGCACATCAGGTCAAACGCGCGCTCGCAGATGCCAATCCAACGCATGCAGTGATGAACGCGGCCTGGGCCTAACCGCTCCTGCGCCAGGGCAAACCCGCTGCCCTCCGCGCCGATGAGGTTGCTGGCCGGCACGCGGCAGTTTACAAAGCGCAGTTCGCTGTGGCTGGCCCAGCCATCGCCCTCTTCGCCCATGATCTTGATCTTGCGCACATGCTCCACGCCCCGCGCGCCGCGCGGCACGATGATCTGGCTGGCGCGCTGGTGCAGTTTGGGCGCTTGCGGGTTGGTAACAGCCATGACAATCACAAAATCGGCGCCTTCGAAGCCAGTGACGAACCATTTGTGGCCGTTGAGGACATAATCATCGCCATCGCGCACGGCCGTGGTGCTGAGCCAAACCGGATTGGAGCCCGCGTGCTCAGGCTCGGTCATAGCGTAGGCGCTGCGGATCTCGCCGGCGGCCAGGGGCGCCAGGTAAGCGGCCTGCTGCGCAGGCGTGCCATGATGCAGCAGCAGTTCCTGGTTGCCAATGTCGGGCGCGTTGCAGTTCAGCGCATAATGGCCGAACGGGCTGCGCCCCAACTCCTCGCTGACCTGGGCAAACGCGGTCAGGGAGAGACCCGTGCCGCCCAAAGCGGGCGGCAGGTGCGGCGCCCAGATGCCAAGCTCGCGCGCCAGGCTGCGCAGCTCGGCCAGGCGGGGAAGAATGGCGCCGACGCCCACTTGCAGCATGAGCGGTTCCAGGGGCAGCAGGTGTTCGTCACGAAAGGCCCGAATCCGGGCCAGCAGATCAGGTAGATCGGTCATAACCACGCGTGAAGGCGTCTCCTTTGCAGGCAGATAAACGGGAGGGAGCACGGGCATGGCATCTACAACGATTGTAGCCGCGTCAAGGTGAGAATGCAAGAACCGGAGACAGCCGGGGTGTATTTCAAACTGGGGGCCGTTCGGCGTCGAGCAATCGAAATCGCTGCAACCGCTGCCAAACCCAACCTGGGGGAGCCACGCCCTGAAATTGAAATGCACCCCGAACGCAAGGACGCAGAGGC
>JBGAVB010000496.1:0-1643 GCA_044228345.1 Anaerolineae bacterium
GTCACCGCGCCGAGCAGGGTCAACGAGACCGTGGCGCTGGGCGCAAGGCTCGACGCCACTTGCGGGGCGTTGCTCAGGGTCACGCCGCCGGTTGTCGCGCCATTGATGGTCAGGCTGGGCAGGGAGGCGCTGCCTGCGTTCCGGGCAGAAACGGTCACGCTGATCGCGTCCCCGCTCCCTACCGGCCGCGAGGGCGGCGGATCAGCCACGATGGTTACTTCCAGTTGGGCATCGGCCCACACGCCCGCGGCCGGCACGATGCCCGCGCCCAGGGAGTTGAACTGCACATACTGCGCCCAGGGCCGTCCCAGGTTGCGGTCGGGAACGGTGGCCCAGACGGCCAGGTCGCCGGCTTCCGAAGCCACGCCCAGCAGTTTGAGGCTGGCCGCAGCCGGGTTGGCGATGCCCAGCGCGCTGAAGGGCAGCAGCACATCCGTCAGCTGCGCGCTGGTTTGCGCCGCCACTTCCGCCTGGACGGTCCACGCCCCGCCGCTGAAGCTCAGCAGCGTCGGCGTGATCCCGCCGGAGACGCGCACCACGTAGTTGGCGGCGAAGGGCAGCACGCCGCTCTGACCGGGGCCATAGGGGTTGTACAGATCGGTCGTGCCGCCGCTGCCCGTACCCAGGTAGAGATAGAGGTCGCCCTCGCTGCGGGCGTCGAAGCCCTGCCAGCGCAGGCGCAGCCGCGTGGCATCCCAACCAGCGAAGAGCTTCTGCACCCCGCGCGCCTCGGTAGCCATCTGCCCCACCTGTTTGCCGCCGCTGTTCACCCAATTCTCAAGCGCCAGGTCGGCGATGCGGTCAGGCGTCTGCGGTCCATCGAAGTAGTAAGGGCCGCTGCTGTTGGCCCTCCGGTTGCCGTTCGCGTCCACGGCCACCACATGGGCGTACATCGCGCCGGCTTCGGGCATGGTCTGGTCGTGCGATCCCGCCGCTGCGCTGTTGTAGAAGGTCAGCGCGCCCAGCGTCGCCGTGGGCGCGGTCGTCCAGCCAGCGTACACGCCAGAGGCGCCGCTGATGGCCGGCCAGGCCAGGCGTGCGCTCAGGTCGTTGATGACCTGGCTGGGCGAGATGATCGCGCCGCTGGTCAGGCTGGTGGTGCTGGTGAAGATCGCCGGCGGAATTACATCCAGCAGGACATTGGCCGTGTCGCTTGCCGTGCGGCTGGCCTTATCGGTTGCCCGCGCCTCGATCGTCAGCATGCCGCCGTCGGGATTGGCCTGGGCCAGGGGCGCCAGGGCCAAGGACCAGGCGCTGCCGTCAAGCACCGCCTCTTGCCACGCGCCGCCGCCCAGCCGCACTTCCACCTTATCCACCTGGCTGTCGTCGGCGGCTGTGCCGTTGAGCACGTAAGCGCCGTCGCTTCTTAGTTTCGCCATCGTGATCGTCTCGGCCGCGATGCTCACGGACGGATCAGCCAGGTCCACATAGAGCGTGTTGACCGGGCTGGTGGCGGTCAGGTTGGCGCTGTCGGTAATCACCACCGTCAGATCGTACGCGCCGGCCTGTGGGGGCGTCCAGCCCGTCTGCCAGATCCGATCATAGTCGTCTTGGGGTTTTCGCTGAGAATCGCCCAGCGGCGCCGCGCGCAGGGTGGGATAGCTGGCAACCTGTACGCCGTTGACCAGCAGCGCCGCGCTCTG
>JBGAVB010000497.1:0-1461 GCA_044228345.1 Anaerolineae bacterium
GCCCTCACACCAAGCCACCAAGCCGCCACGGAGTCAAGCGCTTCTTTGTGGCTTTGTGTCTTGGTGTGAGCCATCGGGTTGTTTTCAAGTCAGTTACCCATGCGTCGAGCGCCCAACCAGGAATGAAAAGTCCTCAACAAGTTGAGGACTCCCGGCGCTCCAAATCGCCGACGCATTTTCAGGTCAAACGAGTACCACGAACAAGTCAGACCACGTTGAGGGCCGCAGCCAGCTCCGGCGTGCGCAGCGGGTTCACCGGGCGCGCTTCGCTGGTGATGTCGCGCGTCGGCGGCCGGTCGCCGCGTCCAGTCCCGGCCAAAGCGGCAATGTCAGCCCGGCTGGTCAAGACGCTTGACACCTTGCCATCCAACATCTGAATCACGGTATCGGCGTAAGGCACCATACGCAGGTCGTGCGTGACCATGATGCCGGCGCGGCGCTGTTCGTGAATCAGCGCGGCAAACGTTTCCACCGCCTGAAACGCGCGCTCGGTGTCCAGTGATGCAGTTGGCTCATCGGCCAACACCACTTGCGGGTTATGAATGAGCGCGCGGGCAATCGCCACGCGCTGCTGCTGACCGCCCGAAAGCTGTCGCGGGAGGTTGTGCAGACGATCTCCCAGGCCCAGGCGCGCCAACAAGTCACGCGCCCGCGCCTGGCTGGCTTTGTCTAGCTTGCCGTTGAGACGCAGCATCAGTTCCACATTCTCCAGCGCGGTGAGAAAGGGCACCAGGTTGTTGGCTTGAAAAGTAAAGCCGATCTTCTCGCGACGAAAGGCGGTGCGCTGCGCTTCGCTCATCGTGCTCAGGTCTTGTCCATCAATCAGGATCGCGCCGGCCGTTGGTTTGAGCAGCGCGGCCAGCATCGCCAGCATCGTCGTTTTGCCTGAACCGCTGGGGCCAACCAGGGCCACAAATTCCCCTTCATGGACGCTCAACGCAACGGCGTCCACGGCGTTGATGAGGCCGCTGCCGCCCTGATAGGTTTTTGTTACCGCCTGTGTTTCAAGTACAACACGCATGATTCTCTTTGCCTTTCGTCAGGATGCGAGGCCAAGCGCGTTCAGCGGTTCCACCCGCAGCGCCTGCCGAATCGAAACCAGGCCGCCCACCGGGCCAATGACCAGCAGCGACACCACGCCCACGATCACGTTAGGGCCAGTAAATGCGATGGGAACCGTGGGGGGAAAGGCGAAGGAAAGCCCAATCGTCACCGCGCTGCCGATGGCGACGCCAATGGTCGTCACCAGGATGATCTGAATGACCGACGCCGCAGCCACGGTGCGGTTTGGCGTGCCGATCGCCTTGAGCATCCCAATCTGCGCGACCTTTTGCAGCGTCTGAATCTGGAAAAAGCCGCCAATGACCAGCACACCGATCAGCAGCACAAAGCCGCGCTGTGTGTTCAATGTGCCCTGCTGCGCCGAATAGCCCGGCGTGTTCTCATACGCGGTGACGAGAT